>JAZGDH010000046.1:0-7550 GCA_036477555.1 Acidobacteriota bacterium | reverse complement strand
TTCCGGGCGATCGACGGTCGGGGTCAGCTGAACCGGCAGACGAATCAGGCCGATAATGCCGAACAGGACGATCAGGATGACGCCGACGCTGGTCGAGACCGGATAGCGGATGGCGTTTTCCGTGATTCTCATGGCAGCTTGTACTCCAGCAGCTCCCCCTCGACCGTCTGCCCGGGGAACAACCGTTCATTGCCGCGTGTGATGATCTTGTGCCCGGCCTCGATCGGCCCGACGACGGCGATCCAGGAGCCGATCCCGGCCCCCGTCTCGATCGGAACCCGTTCGACCGAGCCCTCGCCGTTGAGCCGGAAGACGACCCGCTCGCGCCCCTGCTGGACGATGGCGTCCTTGGGGACGACTGTGGCGCTGTAGGTCTGGCCGACCGGCAGCACCACCTCGGCCAGCATGCCGACGCCGATGCGGCCCTCGCCGTTATCGATCTCCACCTTCACCGGGAAGGTGCGTGCCCGGGGGTCGGCCCGCGGGATGATAGCGACGATCCGGCCGAGCAACTCGTACCCCGCCAGCGCCTCGAAGCTCACCTCTGCGGTTGCGCCCGGTATCAGCTTGCTGAAGAACCGTTCCGGCACGTCGATGCGCACCTCGAGGTTGTTGAGCGAGACGATCTCGACCACCGGAGAGCCGACGTCGAGCCATTCACCGATCTCGGTCCGCTTCGTGATGATCGTGCCGCCGAACGGCGCGCGGATCACCGAGCGGCTCATGTCGTGATCGATCTGCTCGATCTCCGCCGTCAGCCGATCGACCCGCCCCTGCCACGCGTCGTACTCGTACAGCGCCTCATCCATTTCCTGCTGGGAAAGGACACCCTCGCCGTGCAGCCGTCGCGCACGATCGAGGCTCAGCTCGGCCAGCTTCCGGCGGGACTTCGCCTCCTCCATCTGCGCCTCGGAGGCGCGCTTACGAATCTCCAGACTGTTGGTGCGCAATGTGGCGAGCGGGGCTCCGCGGCGGACCACGTCCCCCTCGCGGACCTTGAGGCGGGCGACGAGCCCCTGCACCTCGCTGGCGACCAGGCTGACGGTCGGCGACTCCACCGTCCCGGGGAGCGTCAGACGGCGCTGCATCTGATGCTCGCGCGCCTCGGTGTAGCGCACCGGGGGGGAGGGCATCTCCTGCGCGGCCACGGCGCCGGCCCCCATCAGGCAGATCACCGCCGAGGCGATCTCCAAGGAGAGTCCCCGCCGGGCGGCGGGCCGGCCGTTCGGGCTGAAGGAATTCATGATGACCAGCATCATTTTAGTTGGAGTGAGGGTCCCGATGGAAGCGGCCCCGGCCGGATCGTCATGTAAAAAGTTGTCAACACCCTGACGCCCGAATCACGGTGGGTTCGGGGGTTCGTGCGATCCGGGGATTCGGGGGGCGGGGATCCCCGTCTCCATGTGTGGTCAGTCGATCCGATCGGGCTGGGAGATTACTTTGCGTTCAATGGATTCGGGTGGGCGATTTTTTCCTTAAAGACGGCGAAATCGAACGCCTTGTAGGTCGGGCTGTCGGCGTTGTGGCACCCTGTGCAGACCTTTTCCCCCGGAATGACCAGACCAGCCGCAACTGATTTATCCCTATCCTTCATCACCGTCATCTTCCAGTAGTCGCCCCCGGGACCATGACACGATTCGCACCCCACACCGTCCTCGACCCGGTACCTGTCGGTCAAATGAGAGGCGGGCGCTCCGTGCCCCGTCACGTGGCACCGCAGGCACGCATCGGCTCTCTGCGCATCGTCAATCCCGCTCGCCGCGGCCAGTTCCCTGGCCCGGGGCGTCGCCAATACGGCGAATGCCTGTGAGTGCGGCGACCGGGTCCATTTTGTGAACTGTTGGCCCTTCCTGGCAGAGTTGTGGCACATCTTGCACTTCGCGGCGCCGATGTATTTGTGCTCCGGAGGAACGCCGGCCGAAGCTCGACCGAATAGTGCGAAGAGGAACAGGGCAACGCATCCGATGTCTCTGACAGCGATCAGTCGTCTCATGCGTGGATTCTCCCGGAGAGATTGGCAACTGAGCACGGGCATTCTAGGCGATGCGTTGCTCTTCTGGAAAGCCGATCCACGATGGGGTGAATGCCGTCGACGGTGCGATCACCCGGTCAGTCGGTCGCGGGGGCCTCTATTATTCAGGCAGGGCGGTGGGGGCGTGGTATGGTCCCCGCGGGAGGACAGGATGGGGCGCTGGGGTAGGAGAATCGGGGTGATCGTGGCCGTCCTTGCGGCGGGGGGCCTGATCTACTTCCGCTACATCCGCCCGTCGCCGGTGCCGGTGACGGTCTACCCGACCGAGCGGGGGGTCGTCGAGGAGACGGTCACCAACAGCAAGGCGGGGACGGTCAAGGCGCGCCGCCGGGCCAAGCTGAGCCCCGAGATCGGTGGGCGGGTGTCGTTCATCGGGGCACGCCAGGGCGAGCGGGTCGAAGCCGGGCAGGTGCTGCTCAGGCTGCACGACGAGGATCTTCGCGCCTCCCTCAATCTGGCCCGGCGTGAGGTCACCTCGGCGCGGGCGACGGCCCGCGAGGCGTGCTTCGCGGCCGATCTGGCGGGGCGTGAGCTGCAACGCAACCTCGACCTGAAGGATACGAAAATCGTCTCGGTCGAGATACTGGATCGGCTGGAGAGCGAGCGCGATTCAGCCGTCGCGCGCTGCGAGGCGGCCCGCGCCACCATATCGACGGCCGAGGCTTCGGTCGGCCTGGCACGCGCGAATCTGATGAAGGCCGAGATCCGCGCGCCGTTCGACGGCGTGGTCGCCGAGCTCGACACCGAGGTTGGTGAGTACGTCTCGCCGTCGCCGGCCGCGCTGCCGATCCCGCCCGTCTTCGACCTCATCGGCACCGGCTCGATCTATATCAGCGCCCCGATCGACGAGGTGGACGCATCGCGCGTCCGCACGGCGCAGGAGGCGCGCATCACACTGGATCCCTATCCGGGACAGACGTTCACGGCGCGCGTGTCGCGCGTCGCTCCGTACGTCCAGGATTTCGAGGAGCAAAACCGCACCCTCGAGGTCGAGGTGGAGTTCGACGACGCCGAATTCGCGCGACAACTCCTTCCCGGCACCTCGGCCGATGTCGAGGTGATCCTGAAACGGGCGGTCGGCGTGCTGCGCATTCCGTCTTATGCGCTGCTCGAGGGCGGGCGCGTCCTCGTGTTCAATGACGGTCACCTTGACGAGCGGACGCTGCGCATCGGGTTGCGCAACTGGGAGTTCGCCGAGGTGGAAGATGGCTTGAAGGAAGGGGACCGGGTCGTCACGTCACTCGATCGCGCCGACGTGAAGTCGGGGGCACGCGCCCTCCTGCGCGAGGAGGCGGACGGAGCGGCTCCGTGATCGAGCTCCGACGCCTGACGCGCCACTTCCGCGTCGGCGAGGGGACCGTCCGGGCACTCGACGGCATTGATCTCGATGTGGCGGACGGCGATTACCTGGCGATCATGGGCCCCTCCGGGTCCGGGAAGTCGACGCTGCTGCACCTTCTCGGCTGTCTCGATCGGCCGACCTCGGGGTCGTACCGGCTCGACGGGCGCGAGGTCGCGACGCTTCCCGAGGATGATCTCTCCGCGGTCCGCGGCCGCAAGATCGGATTCGTCTTCCAGTTCTTCCACCTGGTCCCCCGTCTGACCGCCCGGGCGAATATCGAGCTGCCGATGATCCTGGCGGGGCTCGATGCGACCGATCGTGGCGCCGCCGTCGAGGCGGCGCTCTCCAAGGTCGGCATCGCCGATCGCGCCGATCACCGGCCCGACCAGCTGTCGGGCGGCCAGCGTCAGCGCGTCGCGATCGCCCGCGCCACGGTGATGAAGCCGGCCATGCTTCTCGCCGACGAGCCGACCGGCAACCTGGATCGCCATTCGGGGCGCGAGATCATCGAGCTGCTCGAGGGGATGAACCGGGACGGCCTGACGCTTCTCGTCGTCACGCACGATCCCGAGATCGGGCGCCGCGCCCGCCGGACGATCAACCTGATAGACGGCCGGATCGACGGCGCGGACACCCTCTGATGGAGGCTGCCGGTGGGATTTGGTGATCGACTCCGTTACGCTGTGGCGGCGCTGCGCGCCCATCTCCTGCGATCGGGGCTGACGCTTCTCGGTGTCGCGATCGGCGTGGCGGCGGTGATTCTACTCACGGCGCTCGGCGAGGGTGCGCGGCTCTACGTGACGGGGCAGTTCGCGGCGCTGGGCAGCAACCTCCTGATCGTCCTGCCGGGAAAAACCGAGACCAGCGGGAATATGCCGATCTTCGGGGGCTCGCCGCGCGATCTCACGTTGAGCGACACCGAGGCGATCCTGCGCCACAGCCGCCGCGTGCGTCGCCTCGCTCCATTGTCGGTCGGAAGTGCCCGGGTCGGATACGGGGAGCGCCGCCGCGAGGTGACCGTCATCGGCAGCACGGCTGATCTTCTTCCGATCCGCCGCCTCGATGTCGCGCTGGGGCGCTTTCTTCCCGGGATCGATGCGCAGCGCGGCGCCGCGGTTGCGGTGATCGGGCGGACGGTGCAGAAGGAGCTGTTCCGCGACGAGAGTCCCCTGGGGCGCGCCATCCGGATCGGCGATTTCCGCTTCCGTGTGGTCGGGGTGCTGGCGACGAAGGGGGAGTCTCTCGGCGTCGACATGGACGACGTCGTGATCATCCCGGTGCGCAGCAGCCTTCGACTCTTCAACCAGACGTCGCTGTTCCGCGTGCTGGTCGAGGTGAAGGTGCATGCCGAGATCGACGAGGCGCGCCGGGAACTGCTTGCCCTGCTGACCGACCGGCACGACGGCGAGGAGGATGTGACGGTGCTCACGCAGGATTCGGTGCTCGCCGCCTTCAACCGGATCCTGGCGGCTCTCACCCTGGCGGTCGCCGGGATCGCGGCGATCTCGTTGTCGGTGGCCGGGATCGGCATCATGAACGTGATGCTCGTCGTGGTGTCGGAGCGCACGGGGGAGATCGGCCTGCTCAAGGCGCTCGGCGCGACCCCCCGATCGATCCACGCGATCTTTCTCGTCGAGGCGATGCTATTGTCGCTCGCCGGCTGCCTCGTCGGTCTCCTGGTCGGCTACCTCGGGGCCGGCTATCTGGCGATCCGCTACCCGGCGCTGCCGACCCACCCGCCCGACTGGGCAGTCGCGGCCGCCATCATCGTGTCGGTCGGGACCGGTGTGCTGTTCGGGCTTCTCCCGGCGCGGCGCGCGGCACGCCTCGATCCGGTGACGGCGCTGGCGGGAAGGTGAGGACGCATGCGATGGCGTGATCTGATGGCGTTCGCGTGGGGCGCGGTGACCGGACACCGGTTGCGGTCGGCGCTGACGATGATCGGCATCGCGATCGGGATCGCGGCGGTGATCCTGCTGACCTCGATCGGCGAAGGGACCCGCGTGTTCGTCCTTGGCGAGTTCACCCAGTTCGGGATGAATCTGATCGCGATCAATCCGGGCAAATCGTCGACGACCGGCGGCTCACCCGCGGCGCTGGCCGGGACCATCCGCAAACTGACGATCGAAGATGCCGAGGCGCTGCGGCGGCTGCCTCAAGTGGAGGCGTCAATGCCGGTCGCCTTCGGCAACGCGCGGGTCGAGCATGATCAGCGCGGGCGCCGGGTGCTGATCTACGGTGTCACCTCCGAGATGCCGAGGGTCTGGAAGTTCGGCGTGCGCATGGGGCGCTTTCTTCCCGAAGGGGATCCGAGGCGGGGTTCGTCGGTGGCCGTCCTCGGCATCAAGGTCAAGCGCGAGCTGTTCGGAGAGGCGAATCCCCTCGGCGAGCGCATCCGGATCGGCGGACGTCCGTTCCGCGTGATCGGAGTGACCGAGCCGAAGGGACAGTTTCTGAACTTCGACCTCGACGACACCGTCTTCGTCCCGGTCGCGACGGCAATGCAGCTGTTCGATCGCGACGACCTGATCGAGATTGACGTTGTCTACCGCAGCGGTCGCTTCACCCGTCAGGTATACGACAACGTGAGGCGCGTCCTGCTGGAGCGGCACGATGGCGAAGAGGATTTCACCATTACGACTCAGGAGTCGATGCTGGAGATCCTCGACAACATCCTCGTGGTGATCACGGCGGGCGTCGCCGCCATCGGCGGGATCTCGCTCGTGGTGGGAGCAATCGGCATCCTGACGATGATGTGGATCTCGGTCAACGAGAGCACGGCCGAGATTGGACTGCTGCGCGCGCTCGGCGCGCGGCGCGGGCTGGTGCTGCGCTTCTTCCTGCTGCAGGCGGCGCTGCTGTCGACGGCGGGCGGGGCGCTCGGGCTCGGAGCGGGAATCGGGATCGCGCTGCTGCTGCGGCTCGCGTTGCCGGGGTTGCCGGTCAGCATCCCTCCGGAGTACGTTCTTGGCGCGCTGGCGCTGTCGTTCACGGTGGGATTGCTGAGCGGCGTCGTCCCGGCGCGCCGCGCCGCCGGCCTCGATCCGATCGAGGCGCTGCGGGCCGAGTGATGGCGGCGGGCGAACTCAAATGTCCCGGAACTCCGGCAGACTGCGGTAGCGATCGATCGAGTCGGGGAAGAAGGTGAGAACCGACAGCCCTTCGGCTGCGAAGCGTCGCGCCACGGCCAGATTGGTGCCGGAGCTGGGCCCGACCGCGTAGCCGGCGCGGTTAATCCTCTTAGTCTCCTCGAGTGCCGTGGTGTCCGCGACCAGCATCGCGTCGGATAACAGGTCGCAATGCCGCCGGATGATCCCGGGCACCAGCCCGTCCCCGATCCCTTCTTGAAGGTGACAGATCGCCAGGGGAAATTCGTGCGATTCGGACGATGACCCGATGGTGGAGCAGCTCGGGAAGAGTTTCTTGCAGACGAGAGGGCTTTCGTCCGGCTCGACGGCGATCAGCCGCATGTCGGGATGGAGTTTCTTCAGATACCCCCCCGCGCCGATCAGGGTTCCGCCTGTACCGACGCCGGCGACGATGACGTCGAAATGATCGATCCCTGCGGCCTGCGCCTGGCTGTGGATCTCGCGCCCAAGCAGCGCCTGCGCCTCGACACCAACCTCGTCGTCGAACTGATCGAATAGGAGCCGATCGTTGCGCTCGGCGGCGTACTCACGGGCGCGCCGGATCGAGCCGACGACACCGTCCTTCTCCGGTGTCAGTATGAGCCGCGCGCCGTGGTCGCGGATGATCGTCTTGCGCTCTTCGGACATGTTCTCCGGCATGAAGACGACCGCGTCGAAGCCGAAGCGCGCCGACCAGTAAGCGAGCGCGATGCCGGCGTTGCCGCTGGTCGGCTCGACCACCTCGCGGACGCCGGTCAGGCTGACGCCCCCCGCCTCGCCGGAGAGCAGATAGCGCGCGACCCGATCCTTCACGCTGCCGCTCGGGTTGCGGTATTCCATCTTGACCCAGACTCCCTCGAAGCGCTCGAGTGGCGTGTGCAGGGGGGGGATCTTGCGATCCGGATGCGACATGACCTTCCTCCGGGGTTCAACGAAGCGATGATCGGGGGGGATCCTGCTTCGGCATGAGGCCCACACGTTTCGGGGCCACTCCAGCTGCGCATCATTATAAACGTTACCGACCCCGGTTCAATCGGGGAACGGTGAA
>JAZGDH010000452.1:0-3441 GCA_036477555.1 Acidobacteriota bacterium | reverse complement strand
GCTGATCGCGCGGGCCCTCGCCGGTTCGTGCGGGTTCGTTCAGGAAGCCGGAAATTCAGGCTGCGGCGCGCGGCTTTCTCGCGACGGCGAGCAGACTGCCACGGAGGTGCGGGATGGCGTGGAAGGGGATCTTCACGCAGTCGATGAGACGCTGCTGGATCGTCTTGACGTTGTAGCGCGTGTCATTCTCGGTGAAATGACGATGCTCGACCACATCGAATCCGGCCCGCTCGAGAAACGCGACGACCTCGGACAGTGTGTACTCGCGGAAATGCGGTCGCCATTCGTCGTCCGGATTTACGTAATCGGGGCGGATCAGGCGATCGAAGTTCGAGCGGCCGACCATCAGCTTGAAAACATTCCCGATACGCGTCACGTTCGGCGTCGTGATCAGGACGTGACCGCCGGGCGCCGTGATCCGGTAGGCCTCCGCCAGCATGTGCGAAGGGGAGACCAGGTGCTCGATGATCTCGAGTCCGAAGACGAGATGTGCGCTGTTGTCGTCCAGTGGGATCCGCGTCGGGTAATCCTTTTCGCGCAACTGGTCGTTGCGCGGGTCCAGGTTGACGGTGAGCGTTGTCGCCTGACAGTCGCTTTGCATGTCGCTGGCGAATTCGCTTC
This sequence comes from Acidobacteriota bacterium, assembly GCA_036477555.1. GTDB lineage: Bacteria > Acidobacteriota > Polarisedimenticolia > Gp22-AA2 > Gp22-AA2 > JAPUIN01. The sequence goes on along the minus strand of JAZGDH010000452.1, from coordinate 2,820 downwards.
CGGTCATCAGACCGATCCCGATGAGGCGGCACGTCTCGGCCGGAAAGAGGCGTCGCACCAGCCGCAGCAGGCTGCCCGGGTAGGTTCCGAGATCGGCGACGGTGAACGGCGGATCGGGAAAGTAGCGTGATGCGGTCCTGAGAGCGAGCCAGATCCGGTCCCGGTTCTTGAGCAGGTGGTTCATCCGGACCAGGAACCTGTTATCGGGCGGTGCAATCGTCTCGTGCGAGAGCGGGCGATACTCGCGCACCACCCGTTCGAACCAGCTCCAGCTGAGCGCCTCTCCGCGCGGTGTGACCGACATCACTGTCCTTAGGAGTAGCCCACTCTCGACCCCGGCTGAATATCGGTCGGCGGAGTCCCCGAGTCAACCGGAGGCCTCACGGGATACCCGGACAGGTTCCTAGACCAGCATGTTGCAGAGAAGCGCGGTCGCCACGCCCAGGTAATTCCCCAGCGCGTAACCGATCAGCGCCAGCATGATCGAGACCGGGACCAGCTCTTCGCGGTGGAAGCCTGCGGCGACCGGGGCGGAGGCGGCGCCTCCCACCGACGCGACGCTGGCGATGGCCGCCATGCTGACGTCGACCCGGAACAGGCGGGCACCCAGGATGACGAAGAGGAGATGGATGACGATGCAGACGATCCCCGCGATCAGAAACAATGGGGCGCTACCGATGTTGCGCGTATCGGCCGCGGCGCCGAGCATCGTCATATAGATGTAGACGAAGGTCATCGCGAGCGGCGCGCTGCCCGGCACCTTCCTCAACGGGGAGGCGGACAGGCCGATCCCGAAGGTCGTGACGAGCAGCATCGCCCATGTTTTCTCCGTCAGCACTGGAGGGACGGGGGGAAGGATGCCGGCGATGGTATTCGCCACGAAGATGGTCGTGAATCCCCAGCCCAGCAGAACCAGGATGTCACGGAACTGGACCGCTTGCGATTTCTTCTCGATCCGTGGCCCGGTCTCGATGACATGCGGGGTCTGTTTCTCGGAAACCCGGCTGAACCGGTTGAAGGTTGCCGCCCACCGTTTGCAGCTGAGGATCAGCGGGAAGTAGGGAAGGTAGACGAAGTTGTCGACCAGCACGACGATCCCGATCATCTCGGGCGGCGTGTCGAGGCTCTCCGCCACGGCGGCGAGGTTGCCGGTCCCCCCGATCCAGCTGCCGGCGAGGGCCCCGAACCCCGACCAGGCGTTCTCCGGCAGTCCGGCGCGGAACAGGTAGAACGAGACGGTTGCGCCGACGACGATGCCGAATGCGCCCAGGACGAGAACGCCGACACCGCGCCATGCCACCCTGAGCGACTCCCGGATGTTGATGTCGAGGAGCATCAGAATGATGAACATCGGTACGGCCCAGGACTTGAACTCGGAATAGATGGGCGTCGAACGGGGGATGACGTTCAGGTTGCTGAGGAAGATCGGGGTGAGAAAAATCCAGATGATCGCCGGCAGGTAGTTGAAGACGTTCCAGCGAGTCTTCCTCTCGAGCCAGACGAAGAAGACCGGGATCATGATGATCACCGCCAGCACGCCGACCGGCTGATGAAAGAGAGTCTCCGGCTCCAACTCGGCTCCCGTTCGGGATTGCGGGTTGTCATCGCCCCGCAGGATCGGGGGACGGTAGCACGACGGGGCTGGAGGCGGAAGGGGCAGCGTGCCGGGCGGAGAGAACCGTCTTGATGGTGCGGCGCCCGGCGCATATAGTCGGGGCACGATGTCCGCGATCCAAGACTCGCTCTCGAGTATCGGCCTGTCTGAGCTCGGAATCCTGATCCTGCTGCCGATCATCTTTCTGGCGTTCGTCATGAAAGGAATGACCGGATTCGGTCCCGGGATCGTGATTGTGCCGATCGCCGCGCTGTTGTTCGGGGCGCGGGAGGCCGTCCTGTTGATCGGCATCCTGGATCTGGCCAGCAATTCGGTGATCGTCATGACCGACCGGGCCGCGCGAGCGCATCGGTTCTGGCTGCCGATGGCGGTCGCGATGATCGCGGGGAGCGTCGCGGGGAGCACGCTCCTCCGATTCGTGCCGCAACGGGACTACACGATCCTGCTGGCGATCGTGGTCGCCGTCGTGGGGGCGTGGTTTCTGTCCGGTCGGCGTACCCGGCACGGGCTGGCGTTGATGAGCGAGCTGCCCGAGAGAGTCAGGCCGGTCGACGTCGGTGTCGCCCTGGCATCCGGTTTGTTCGGCGGGCTGTTCGGACTCGCGGGACTCCTGATCGCGTGGTATCTTGGCAGCATCTTCACCAAGGAGCTGTTCCGCCGCGTCATCGTGCACATCCTGCTGGTCTCGGCGGCGGCGCGCGTGTTCACCTATGCGGCAACCGGAATGTTGACGACGGAGGTTCTGCTGCTGGCGGCCGGAGCGATCCCGCTGCTCCTCGCCGGCCTCTACTGCGGTGATCGGCTGCTGCCCCGGATCTCGGAGAACTGGTTCGGGAGGGTCATCGGGATCGTCCTGCTGATCGCGGCCGGGAGGATGATGCTGTGATGGAGCGATCGAAGGGCAGCGGCTACGAGAACGAGTACACGGAGAGCGGTTTCTGGGGCAAGCTCGCCCGGTTCGCCAGGGTGGCGGGACGGGAGGTGGTCGAGAAGGCCCTGTGGCTCTATTACGCCGCGCGCCGACCCGACACGCCGGCGTGGGCGAAATCGATCATCTACAGCGCGCTGGGGTATTTCATTCTGCCGATCGACGCCATCCCCGACATCATCCCGGCGGTCGGCTATGCGGACGATCTCGGGGCGCTGGCCGTCGCCATCGCGACCCTGACCGCCTACATCAATCCCGAGGTGAAAGAGCAGGCCCG
>JAZGDH010000451.1:0-2928 GCA_036477555.1 Acidobacteriota bacterium | reverse complement strand
CCCGAGTTCGTCTTCATGATGGTCAAGCGGGCACGCGGCTCGTACGGCCTGGCGCGGGTGAGCAAGGCGACCGGGAAAATCGAGGGGATCATCAACCTGGGAAAGGACAAGCATCCGACCTACCAGGTCGACGGCGTGACCAACCAGATCTTCTACCGTCCGAAGCCGACGGCACTCGTCGGCTACAGGTTCTAGGAGCCTGTCCCAGTAATGCGTCGGGCCGCGTTCGGGGCGCTCAGATCGCTTCGAGGATACTCATCATATAGCCGCCCAGGCGGTCGTCCGGCCGGCCGGTCTGGTGGTAGACGTCCTCGATCACCCCGGAGCGCGAGTAAGTCGAGCGGACGACGCGGAAATAACGCAGCGGTCGCCGGCCTCTGAACCTACCCTCGAGCGAGCCCTCCTCGAAAGCCGACCTCTGCTGATCGAGATCGGTCAGCTGCGTGCGGTGCGCGTCGGAGTATTCCACCCGCACGCACACCCCCCCCTTCCTGAGCATGCGGCGGATGTTGCGGGCCACCGCGTGCGATTCGAGCAGCCCCTCGTACCTCGTCTCCGGATCCTCGTCCTCATCCTCGTCCTCCGGATCCGGCTCGCGTGCGTCGGCCAGGTGCCGGGCGATGACCAGATCGTCCTTCCGGAAGCCGTCGTTCCGATCGCGCCATGGCTGCGTGCCGGGAGGGTGCAACATATTGGGGAACGCATAGACCACAAGATCGGCCACCCCTCTGGGCAGTGCCGGGTCGGGCAGCTCCGTCTGGATCAACCGCACCCGGGGAATCACGCCACCGATCCGCCGCCCGAGCCGCTCTCTCGCCGCGGCCAGCATCAGCGACGATCCATCGACGCCGATGAACTGCGCTCCGGGGAACTGCCTCACCAGACGGACCAGGAGGTTCCCCGACCCGCAGGTGTAGTCGACGATCGTCCCCCGCGATCGGCGGCACGACTTTCTCGCGGCGCGCGCGATCTGACGGTAGGCATACGCGTGAGCGGCATCGTCACTGCGGCGGTGCCACCACTTCCCGACCACCCTTTCGTACGCCTTCCGTCCGCGCTGAAATTCCCGATCGAAATCGATATGCCTGAAGTGTGCGGTATTTTCTGCTCTCATCCCTCTCCCCGTCCGGTTTCCCCAAGTCACGCCCGCGGATTGAATGCGGAACGCGCCGAACTATACGACGGCATCATCGTACCGGCAAGGCTTTTGGGGGGGTGATCGGTTGACAACAGGTAGCGACCGCCCGTAAGTTTGCCGGGACCGGGAGAGCCATGGAACGGAACACGCAGCAACGCGAAGGCACGCTGTCGAGTACGACCTTCCCCTCTCTGATCTATTCGATCCTGAGGCGAAAGGATACCGGCGTGCTGACCCTGAGCGACGAGAGGATCGAGAAAAGCATCTTCATACGGGACGGGAGGCCGGTCTTCGCCGCCTCGAACCTGCTCGATGATCGGCTCGGCCAGATCTTCCTGAGGCAGGGGCATGTGTCGATCAGGATCCTGCTCGAGACCGTGCTCGAAACGACGCAGGCCGACAAGCGCCTCGGAACGATCCTGGTCGAGAAGGGATTCATCGAGGGGAAGGCTCTCGTGCAGGGCGTGCTGATTCAGGTCAGGAGCATCATCGAGAGCCTGTTCCTGTGGACCGCCGGGCGTTACCAGTACCATCCCGGACCGCTGCCCACCGAGGAGGTGATCACCCTCAAGCTCAACGCGGGAGAGATCATCCTGCAGGGCATTCGCCGGATCGACACCTGGGAGAGGATCTGGGAGGCGGTCGGCGACCTGGGGGCCACCTATGAACGGGTCGGGGGCCGGGAGGCGGCGGTACGGGAAATCAACCTGACCCCCGGTGAGCACCAGATTCTGACGCAGTGCGAGAAACCGGCGACCCTCGAGGAAATCTGCGACGCTTCGGAGGAGAACGACTTCGAGATCTGCCGCCTGCTCTGGGCATTCCGCACCCTCGGCTTCATCAAACGTATCTGACCCCATCCGTCCCTGACATTTTTTGACACGCCAGTTTCTTGCGCTCCCGCCAACCAGGCATAACTTTTCAGAAGGGCCTCTGTCCGCGGCGGCAGGGAGGGGTCGTGGACTCCCCCGGGGCTGATCGGCCGACCGCGGGCGGCATGGCATGGGGAGCGTGTGGTGTCTGGAGCTTCGGAGAAAGCCGACAAGCATTCGAGGGAAGCCGGGATCGAGAGCCGGCCATCTGCCTGGAACCCCGAGCTCGCAGAAAGGCTCTACAATCTCCTTTACGTCGACAACACTGGCCCCCGCAACCTCGACGCCGCTTTGCGGCGGCTCGAGCAGCAGCACGGCGATGCCGTCTACGCCGAGCTGATCCATCTGCTGTCCCACCTGCGATTCGCCCCCAAGGACGCGAGAGGACACTGGGAGACGATACTCGAGCACCGCGATCAGATGGGGCGCCGCCTCGGCAAAGAGGTCGACCTGCGTGTCGCCCTCCTGAGCTACTTCGTCGAAGTCAACCGGCAGCTGCACAATCCGAAGATCATCGAGTTGAAGCTGTTCGAACAGGCCCAGGCTTCGATCTACAGGGACGAGCTGACGGGGCTCTACAATTTCCGCTACTTCCGCGAGTATCTGGTGCGGGAGATCCAGAGGGGCGAGCGCCATATGCCGCCGCTCTCCCTGGTGATGGTCGACATCGACAACTTCAAGCAGTACAACGATCGGAACGGGCACGAGGCCGGCAACGAAGCGCTTGCCACGATCGCAGGTCTCCTGAAAGAAGCGATCCGGAAAACCGATGTCTCGGCCCGGTACGGTGGCGAGGAATTCGTACTGGTTCTGCCGTCGACGCCGAAAACCGACGCCCACCAGGTGGCGGAACGCGCACGAGAGAACATCGAATCCCGCCCGTTCCCGCATGAAGAGAGCCAGCCGGACGGTCGTCTC
>JAZGDH010000450.1:0-2773 GCA_036477555.1 Acidobacteriota bacterium | reverse complement strand
CTTCAATGACTTCGAGAGACATCGATAAGAGACGCCACCCTCGCGCACGCGCCTCCCTGACCACCAACATCCACTCGATGCCGGGTGGGGAGTCCGACCTCGAGCTCGTGACGATCGATATCAGTCTTGGGGGGGCGCGCTGCGCGGGTAACAGGCCGATCGAACCGGACACAACGCTCCGCCTTCATTTCAGGCTCGAGGGCGGTGAGCTGCCGAAACCGGAGACGGTCTCAGTCGAGGCGACCGTCCGACGCTGTATCGAGAATCCCGTGGCTCCTGAGCACCGTCGCTACGAAATCGCCATGCAGTTCCTCCGCCTGGAATCCGAGGCCCGGCGGATGCTCCAGACCTACCTCAACAGTCTCTGAATCCTCAGAGATGACCCGACGAGCGTGTCGATTCCGGCCAAATGAGTCAGGTGGGGCGGCAGTACGCCGTGTGGTTGACGAGACTCGATCGGCGACTCCCCCCGTCAGGGGGTCAGCGCTTTGAGGAACTCGGCGTTGGTGGGGTACTTGCTGAGTTTGTCGAGCAATTTCATCATGGCATCGCGCGGTTTCATCTCGAACAGGACGCGGCGCAGCCGATGGATGCAGGGAAGCTCATCTCGGGGGATCAGCTTCTCCTCCTTGCGCGTGCCGGATTGGGCGATGTCGACGGCAGGATAGATTCGCTGCTCGAAGAGGGATCGATCGAGCACGAGTTCCATGTTGCCGGTCCCCTTGAATTCCTGGAAGATCACCTCGTCCATGCGGGAGCCGGTGTCGACGAGGGCGGTGGCGATGACGGTGAGGCTGCCTCCCTCCTCGGCTTTGCGCGCCGCCCCGAACAGGCGTCGCGGCTGCTCCATCGTGCGGGCGTCCAGACCGCCGCTCAGGGTGCGACCGGTGCCGGGCGTAGCGGCGTTGTGCGCTCTGGCGAGCCGGGTCAGGGAGTCGAGCAGGATCACGACATCCTTCCCGATTTCCACGAGGCGGCGTGAGCGTTCGAGCACGATGCGTGCCACCGAGACGTGATTCCGGGCCACGTCGTCCGCGGACGAGGCGATCACCTCACCTTTCACGCTGCGCTTCATGTCGGTGACCTCCTCAGGCCGCTCGTCGACGAGAAGGACGATGAGGTGAATCTCGGGGTGGTTGCGCGTGATCGCCGAGGCGATCTTCTGCAGCAGCGTCGTCTTGCCGGCCCGCGGTGGAGCCACGACGAGACAGCGCTGTCCCTTGCCGATCGGCGTGAGCAGATCGATGACGCGCATCGAGAGCTCCTCCGGGTCGGTTTCGAGCCGGATGCGCTCGATCGGATCGATGGAGGTCAACCCGGAGAATGATCGGCGGCTCGCAAATTCTTCCGGTGTGATCCCATTGACGGTCTCCACTTTGACCAGCCGGGGGCTCTGACCCGCGCCGCGGCGCGGCGCGTGGCGGCCGCGACCACCATGCGATCGGTCCGAGCGATGCTGATGTGTGCCCGCGGGGGTGTCCTGACCGTCTGCTCGACCGGTGGCCAGACCTGCGATCTCGCTTCCCTCAACCCCGAGTCCGTTCGACGTGCGATCGCGAGTCGACAGGCTGGAGAGGATCGAGGCGGGAACAAAGATGTCTTCGGGGCTCACGCGGAAGCTGCGCTCCGCCTGCCGGAGGAATCCGCCACCGTCGCGCATCGACTCGAGGATCCCATGGACCGGGAAGGTCTCGCCCGGAGCTTCGACCCGGACCCGCCCCGACTCGGTGGCCTCGGCGCGATGCTCCCCGCCGTCATGCCCCGCCGCCGGCCGGCCGTCCTGACGCCGCGGCGCGCCGCCGCCCGCGCGCCGGTGTCCGCGCCAGCGTCGCCGTCGTCCACGTCGCGGGCCCTGCTCGTTTCCCTGACTGCCACGTCGCGGGCCCTGCTCGCTTCCCTGGCCGCCACGCCGCGGGCCCTGCTCGCTTCCCTGGCCGCCACGTCGCGGGCCCTGCTCATTCCCCTGGCCGCCGCGTCGCGGGCCCTGCTCATTCCCCTGGCCGCCGCGTCGCGGGCCCAGTTCGTTCCTGTGACCGGCGCGTCGAGGGCTCTGTTCATTCCCCTGCCCGCCGCGTCGCGGACGGCCGGAGGAATCGGGGGAACGGTTCCCGCGATCCGGATTCGAGTGATGAGAGTGATCCGGCCGTCCCGCCCCATGGGGCCGCGGCCGGTTGCCACGATTTCGATTTCTTTCAGTCAAGGGTTGTGCCGTTTTAGATGCGGGGGCAGGTGAGACCCCAACCGGTGTGACGGAGGAAGGCTAGCTTGATCGAGGCCTCCGGGTCAAGCGCTTCCCGCCTGGATTGTGCGCACGGGTGTGGGGTGGCAACATTCGCTCCCGCGTCCTATATTGTCGACGTGTGTGGAGCAGCGATGCAATGGGGCCGGTCGATCGATTTGCCATCGTGATGCGGAGATCGGATCGATACGGTAGAGGATGATCGAAGCGACGGACAATCCGCACGGAGCGAAAGATCGGTTCAAGTGTTGGATCCGGTCGATCGCGATCGATCATGAATGAAGTGAGCGGCGGAAAAATTTCATTGAACTTCCTTTACGATCTATTGACAGGTGATCCTCTTCATGTTATAGATTTCTGCCATCGACGCGTTCGATCGTCGATCGTGGATCGAAACAGGGTTTGAGCATCATTAGGAATTCATTCGATCGACGCGAACGCAACTTAATCCGGATCGCAGTGGGAAGAAACGGCACAGTAGTCAGGGAATGACTTGATGGCCGTTTTCAACAGCGAGTTCCGAAGGGCCTTGGC
>JAZGDH010000045.1:0-4765 GCA_036477555.1 Acidobacteriota bacterium | reverse complement strand
AATGGTGGACGGCAAGGGGCTCGAACCCTCGACCTCCGCGTTGCGAACGCGGCGCTCTCCCAGCTGAGCTAGCCGCCCACTCTCTCGAAAGGGCTGATGATATGCGGTGGTGGGCCGTGTTGGATTTGAACCAACGACTTCCACCGTGTGAGGATGGCACTCTCCCAGCTGAGTTAACGGCCCGTACGAACTGCTGATTATAGCATCGAGCGGTTCATCATCAGATTCGCAGGTCTTCGATCGTCTTGTCGGCCGCGGGCGGCACGATGATCCGTTCTTCATGGCCGTCTTTGCGCGCCACGATCTCGACCAGATCCTCGGAGCGACGTGACGAATAACGGGCTGTGATCGCCGCGATGAACCGCTTCAGATCCTCATCCGGCTCTCCTTCGACCAGGGTGATCGGGCTGCCGCAGTCGGTCGCCTCGAACTGCCAGCCGGTCGTCTTGAGCCGAGTGATGAAGTTATTCTCACCTTCGTCCCGCGGCACGATGATCTTCACGTCGGGGGCGAGCCGGAAGTGCCGGCCGATCTTCAGCAGGATCATCTCTTCCTTGCGCAGAGCGGCGTGATCGGCGTGCTCCTTGATATCGTGGAACCGCCTCGCGAAGCTCTCGTCGGCGAGAAAGCAGCATCCCCCAGAAGGCTGCGGATAATCATCGAGACCGCGCGATCGACTGAATGCGATCTGCTCTTTTCGCGAGCGTCCGGAGATTCCGAGCAGCTTCTCGCGATCGACCCAGCCACGGGTTTCAGGCACCGTCGGCGGGAGATGTTTCGCCGACAGCGGTCGCAATAGATACCCCGGGATGCCGCACTCCTTTTCGATCATTCTTAACGCCTGAAAGTGCTGCGACATCGGTCGCTGGTTGAGCACCTCGCCCGTAAAGATGAAGTGACCGCCATGCTCACGCATGTAATCGGCGGCGCCATGAATCATGAAGATGCGGCAGTCGATACACGGGTTCGCGCGCTTGCCATATCCGTGCTTTGGATTGAGCACCATTTTCAGATACGCCTCGCCGGCATCGAGCACCTCGATCGGGATCCCGAGGTCGGCGCCCGCACGCAACGCCTCGTTACGCATCCGCTTCGGATCCTCCTCGGGCTTGGCCATCGCACGCCGATGATCGTTCATGCAGAAGCCGGTCGAGAAATTAATCCCGATCACCTCGATCCCCTGCTCCACCAGAATTCGGGCAGCCAGGGTGCTGTCCAGTCCGCCCGACATCAGGCCGATGGCGCGTATTCTTCCGGTTCCGCTCATCCTCGCTGCTCCCATCTCGTTCACGTTTCGCTCTCCGCGCCCTTCCTGCGTATGAACAGATGAATCTCCCCGTCGACAGGGCGCGCGCCAAGATAGTCATTCCCGGTCGACCGGCACCAGGCCGGCATGTCGATCAGGATCACACGATCGTCCGAGAGGACCTCCAGAACCCCTCCCGGATCCATGCGCTTCATGCGCTCGGCCGTGCGGATAATCGGCACCGGACAAAAGAGACCGATCGTGTCGAGCACATCGTCGGGATGGATCGCCGCCGGCGCACCTGCCTGCGGCCGCGCGTCCCCTCCCGACCCGTCCGTATTCGTCATCCCCTTACGCCATGCCTCACTTGACCGGCGCGGATACGACGCCCACGCCGGGAATTCTCATGTTAGCAAAGAGTTTGGGCGCGGATCAATCGGGGGAGGGCTGGCCCTCGCCGGCCGGCTCCGCGGGAGCGCCCCTGATGAGACGCACCGAATCGACCACCCTGGACTGGTGGACGAAAACCCGCCCCTTCCCGATCGGATCGAGGTCGAACAGATCCTCCCGGAACGTCGCGACCATCTCCACATTCAGATCGCCTCCCGGAGGCAAGAGAAGGAGGATCGTCCGCTCCGAATCAGCCGGAGGGGTCATCTCAGTGAAGCTGTATCTGTGCCGGAGGGCGGGCCCGCGACCCGGAACGTGGAAACCCGATTCGGACGCGAATCTGTATCCGAGGCTGTGGGCGCCGACGGGGGACGAGAATCGGAGCGTGCTCCTGATCGCCATCTCCTCGTCGAGCATCTCCGTCTCGCTCCGGGCGGTGAACCTGAACCGATCTTCCGGATAATCGATATCCAGGGTGGCGCGTCGCGAACGTCGTGCTTCGCGGCCCAGGATGTGGTTTTCCAGACGGACACCGTTCAGGACATCGAGCGAGGAGAGGCTGGCGGTGGCGGTGTGGGCCCCGAGATCGATCACCGTGTTCGCACGCACGATCCTCCTGTGCTCAGAGTCATAGGCCGGCAGGAGAGCTGCCGCAACGCCGAGGACCACCCACGCGGCCAGGGCCGGCCCGCCCACCCAGGGGCCGGAGAGGCGCCACCAGACCCGACTGTGAAGGCAATCCCGAAAACAGGCCACATGCGCGAGAAACATCACGAACGGCAGGATCGCCGCTCCCAGAACGGCGAAGAGGATCCGATCGGAAATCTCAATCCCTCCCAGATCGACCACCGTCCGGTAGTCGTCGAGAGTCATCACCAGAAGCAGCGGCGACAGACCGAGAAGCCCGAGAGCCAGCTTCCGCCCGATGCTCGCCACCATGAGCGACGACAGGAACGCCAGGATCGCGATGGCGGCCGGGGCCGAAAGTTCGGGCCAGCCATTGGTGAGCGCGGCGATGACGGCCGCGACCGGGATCAGCAGCGCTCCCGCGAGGTACGGACCTGGCTCGATGGTCGGCTTGATCCGTCTGAACAGATTGAGTCCCATCCACCCCGTGACGAGAGTTCCGGCGAGCGCCTGCACCACGTGCAGTTCATGGTGCGCCGACCACGGCAGCCGCACACCATGAATGACCTCCATCAGCGCCTCCGACGCGAACAGGCCTGAAAGGCCCAGGCCGGTGGCGGCCGCGCCGACGATCAGGACTCGCGCCGTGTCGAAGATTTTCCGGGGCGAGAGCACCCCGCGCACTCGGGTCACGGCCAGAATCGCCGACCCGAGCAGGGCGAGGATCGCCATTCCTTGAAGGCCGGTTGTCGGGATCACCATCCCGCGCCCGAGCAGCGTGACCGACAGATGGTGAGGATCATTGAGCCGCCTGGGGGGCGCCTCCTCGAGATCGAGAAGAAGCCGGTTCAGCACCCGCGCGGCACGCTCGAGGGCGACCGGGGTCACCCCGGAGACACGGTCCTCCGCCGTGTGATAGGTCCAGGCCGGGTACGTCCCCAGGAGGAGGAGGGACGGGATGCCTGCCTGCAGGAATGGTTCGTGATCCGATGAATAGTCCAGAGGGACGAGGCGTGGGACCAGGGTCCAGATCGGCCGGGCAGCCACCTCGCTGACACCGGATCGCCGCGCGGCCTCCAGCACGGCCCGCTGTGCCCAGTACTCGGGTGGTGCCGGGGCCGGCCCGGCCAGGATCTCTCCCCGCCCGAGGAGTTCCAGAGCGATCATGGCCCGGATCCGCGACAGGTCATTCTGCGCCACGAAGGCCCGAGAGCCGAAGAGTCCGTCCTCCTCGCCGCAGAAAGAGACGAACAGGTAACCGGTCTGGCGCGGGCGGGCCGCCGCGAGGCGGGCCGCCTCCAGCATGACGGCGATCCCGCTGGCGTTGTCATTCGCGCCGGGCACCACCCCGCTCCGTGAATCGTGATGGGCGCCGACGACGATTGTCTCGGGGCCCTTACCGGAGAGACTGCCGACGACGTTGCTGCAGTCGACCCGGTACTCTCCCGTGTCGACTTCGACTCGGGTCACCGCCTGCAACGTGACGTCGAGCCCGAGATCCTGCATGGCGTCGCGTACGTACTCCGCTGCGCGTCGGTCCGCTTCACTGCCGACCGCTCGCGGCCCGATCTCCTGCGCCAGGTCGATGACGTGCCTGAGCGCACGAGTTCCGTCCGGCTCCGCCCACAGCGGCGAGGTCAGCGCAGCGGCGGCCAGAACGGAGAGGATCATGACTCGGGGGACTGTGATGACCGTGAGTGACCCGGATCTGCTCAATACGCGGATTCCTTGACTCGCAAATCGCGCGTAGATTAGCATAGTCGCTCCACTCCTGGGGGCGCGGATCGCCCGATGACACCAACACAGCGCCGAGTGATCGCGAGCATCCCCTTCGCCATTCTCCTTGCGATCTTCGTTGCGGGCTTCGCGCGCGCCGGGACCGTCCCGTCCGGCGGCTCCACGGAGACCGGTTCGACTCAGCCCGAGGCACGCCCTCCATTTGAATCGGTCGCGAGCGCTGTCGAGAAGGCTTTCGCTCACAACGACGCGCGACTCCTGCGCGCCGTCCTCCCGAAGCGGCGCAAGGTGTATCTCTCAACCGTTACGCTCGGAATTGAGGATGGTTACTACGGACCGGACCAGCTGGTCGCGCTCCTCGACAGAATCTTCCGCCTGCGTCCGACGCGTCGCTTCACGTGGGAGACGCCACGCACACAACCATCCGATCAATCCGTCTCGCTCACCGCAGTCTGGCGCTACCGTCCGAAGGGCGGGTCGAGATCCTCGATCCGCCTGAGGTTCGTCGTGGCGTCGGGGGGTTCCGGCTGGTCGGTGCGCGAAATCCGCGAGTCGAAGTAGCACCGTGCTGACCGCATTGGTCGCCGCGCTCGAGTGCGTCGCGTTCCTCATCCTCTGGGTCGATCTCATATCCGGCCTGTCGATTCTGACCGCTCCTGCGCGCGCCGCACTGGCCCTGCTCTGCGCCGCTGGAGCCTGGATCCTGGCTCGCCACCGACCATGGGCCGCCGTGCGGCACGGCGCCGCTCCCGCGTTGCTCGCCCT
>JAZGDH010000449.1:0-4491 GCA_036477555.1 Acidobacteriota bacterium | reverse complement strand
AACGTCGAACGCTTCACCAAGCTGCTTCAAGAGATGCGCGACGACACCCAGTTCATCCTGATCACCCACAACCGCAAGAGCATGGAGGCGGCCGATCTTCTCTACGGTGTCACGATGGAGGAGCCGGGCGTCTCCAAGGTCCTGCCGCTGCGCTTCGAATAGGAGCCCGGACGGGCTCCTATCCCAGAAATCGAGTGTTCCCCGGGAGCCCGGGTCGATCAGGCGGCGGAGGTGTGCCGGTCCTGCGTGCCGCCGGCCGGAACGGTGCGTCCGCTCGCCCAGGCGCGGAGCTCCTCGATCGCTTCCCGGCAGGTGGTCGAGAGGGGTACCGTCGAGCCGAGGGCGGTCAGCACGTGGCGCGTCGAGAGGGGCTTCTTCTCGGCGAACGCAGTGTAGAGGGACGAAACGATGGCCGCCTCGAGCTCTGCGCCGCTGAAGCCCTCGGAGGCGGCCGAGAGGGCCGCCAGATCGAAGCCTCCGGGTTTCTGGTTTCTGCGTGCGAGGTGCACAGCCAGGATCGAGCGCCGGGCCGGATCGTCCGGAAGATCGATGAAGAAGATTTCATCGAAACGGCCCTTGCGCAGCAGTTCGGGTGGCACGGAGGAGACGTCGTTCGCCGTCGCCACGACGAACACCGGGTGCTTCTTTTCCTGCATCCAGGAAAGAAAGGCGCCGAAAATCCGGCGCCCGAGACCACCGTCGGCCGAGGAGCCATGCCCCAGCGGCATCGCCTTCTCGATCTCGTCGATCCAGAGGACGCAGGGCGCCATCGCCTCGGCGGTGCGCAGGGAGCGGCGCAGATTCTTTTCCGATTCGCCGACGTACTTGTCGTAGAGGCTCCCTGCGTCGAGTCTCAGCACTGCCAGCCCCCACTCCGAGCCGACCGCCTTGGCGCAGAGACTCTTGCCGCATCCCTGGACCCCGAGCAGCATCAATCCGCGTGGCGGCTCGAGACCGTAGGCCCGCGCGTCGGGTGAGAAGGCGGCCCCACGCGTTTTCAGCCAGGCCTTCAGATTTTCGAGACCGCCGACCTGGTTCAGGGTTTCTTCCTGAGGGTGGAGTTGCAGGAGCCCGTCGCTCGCAATCAGCTTCTTCTTGCGTTCGAGGATGTGCTTGAAGTCATTGCGATCCAGCTTCAGATCGTCGAGCGCGGCGCTCATCAGGACGCGCTGCGCCTCGGCCAGAGTGAGGCCCTTCAACTGGCGCACCAGCTGATCGAGCTCGGGCATCGTCAGGTTCACCTTGATCCGCTTCGGCGCCCCCAGGCTCCTGAGGGTCCGGACCATCAGCTGCTTGAGCTCCTTGACCGTGGGGAGTTCCATGTGGACCAGGGTCGAGCAGGTCTGGATATCGGAAGGGATCGAGATCTGCGGACCACACAGGACAAGAGCGCGGCGGTCACGTCCAAACGTGGTCCCGATATCACGCAGTGCTCTGAGAATCTTCGGGTCCTCGAAGTATTTCTGGAGGTCATGAAACAGGTAAAGAGCCTCCGTCTTCATCCCGTGCACAGCGCGCAACGCGGTGAGTGGATTGTCGGTATCGTGCAGCGCGTTGTCGGTGCCGATGCGCTGGAGCCCGAGTGTCGATTTCCACTCGAAAAGCGGCAGGTCGGAACGCGCCGCCAGATCCTGCATGCGCGAACGCACCCGGTCCTCCTCGGGACTCTCGATGGCGATGATCGGATGGTGGGTGGCGATCAGAAGATCGAGATCGCGGACATTCTCCAAGCCGGCTCCGCAGGCGGCGAACGCGCCGCACCAGAATTTAGTGTTCGGTGGCGGCCCGGGCAACCGTTCGGCGGGGGGTGAGCCCCGCCGCCGGAAGTCGGGAAGGCTGAAACGGAGGAGGGAAGGGCGGCTGAACCCGAGGCAGGGAGGGGCTCAGGCGGCTGTGCCGGCCTTCTCGTCGGCTGTGTCTGCGTCAGGCTGCGCCGTCCGGCCGGACACGATCGGTGGGACCGCCAGCGTGGAAGGTGGCTCCCACGGATCATCCTCCCTCAAGCCGTCGAGGGCGACATGGATGCCGTGCGCGGCAAACGCCTCGCGGTACGAGTCGAATTCGGCCCGGAGATGCCGCGCAGTAGAGCGGTAGCCGTAGTTGAGCACCGCCACACGCGATCCGTAATTGAGGATGTTCTCCATGAACAGGAGCGAATCGCTTGCGTGCGGCTCGATGAGGAAAATCTTCGCCTCAGGATGTTGCGCCCGGGTCCGCTCCAGCCCCATCTGCAGTTTGGCCCGCGCCGAGATCCGCTGTGTCTGATCGACGACGAAGGTGATCCCCTTCTCGCGGATCCGGGCGCAGTGCCCGGAAAAGGTGGGGATGCAGACCACGCCCTCTTCGTTCCGGATCGGGATAATGGGATTGAATACCATCAGCAGCCTCGACCCGAGAGAGATCGGGAAATCGACGTGCGCGACGCCACCGACGCCTCCATCAACGAAGTCCATGTCCCGCAATGTGACCGGCTGGAAATAGAGCGGCAGGGCGGAGGAGGCCGCGATGGCGTCGGAGATCGGCACGTCCCGCCAGCCCTCCGTGCCGAACAGGATCCGATCCCCTGTGTCGAGGTGCACGGCGGGGATGTAGAGCTCATTCTTCAATTCGCCGAATGCATCGACCAGACCGGGGCGTGACAGCAGGCGGCGCAGGTATTTCTGATAGTGACTCAGTGTGTACAGTCCCGGCGGCAGGTTTTCCTCCATCGTGTAGAGGAGCCGGGCGAGCGAGAATAATTTCGGGTTCCGGCGATAAAAGCGGACCAGGGAGGGAATCATCCGGATCACCTTCATGATCGAGGCCCTCGTTTCGCTCCAGTCGACGGCCACGATGTCCTCCTGCTTGAAGTTCAGCAGGTCGTCCCTGTTGTGGATGATCGCTCGGCCGACCTCGCCGGGCGAAACCCCGTTTGCCATGAGCGCCGCCACGATGGCCCCGGCGCTCGTGCCGACGTAGATATCGAATTTGTTGACCGAATAGGTGCCGGCGAAGAAATGGTCCAGCGCTTGAAGGGCGCCGAACTCATACATGGCGCCGGTGATCCCGCCCCCCGCCAGAAGGAGGCTGATCCTGGGGCGTCCGGTCTCCGGGCTCATGGCGCCTCCCCGGTGAGGGAATCTTCGTCGGGCGGCTCGACCGGAGCGACCGACCACTCGATGTCGAGACCGAAGCCGGTCCTGTAGTTGCCGCGCAGGCGGCTTTTCGCCTCCAGCCTGATCGGCGTGATCCGCCCCTCGGCAATCGTCACCGCGGCGCCCTCTGCGGCCAGAAGCCGCCAGGATCCCGAGCCGAGATTGCGACCGGCGACGACGAACTGCAGCGCGTGGTTCCCCTCCGGAACGTCGACGCGATATTCCTCCGCATAATCGAGGTAGAGGATTTCGAATCCTTTCTTCTTCGCGGTTGCCGCCCCGGCTTCAAACAGGAGCAGGGCATGGCGCGGGGCGCCGTCGAGCGGAGAGCGTGTGTCCCAGTGATCGGGCACGTGAAATGCGGTGGTGCAGATGACGGCGAGAGCGAGGTCGTCGACGAGCCCGACCTCCATGCCGCGCGGCACCGGCGCTCCCTTCGGAATCGTCTTCGCGGCGATCACGGAGTGCTCCGCCTTATCGGATCCTTCGGGCGGGGTGGGGAACGAGACGAGAAGCGTCCCGACCGCTCCGGAATCGGAGGGCTGCAGCGGTTCCAGTTGCGGGCGGGGCATGGCGGCCTGTCGTCGGCGCATCGCATCGATCAGGGTATCGTCGACACCGACTGCGCGCAGTTCTGCAACCATTTCCGTGCACAGCTCAAAATCGACGCGGCGCCCGGCGATCAGCTTCCTGATCGCCTTCCCGTCGGTGCCGGTCATCACCAGACGGACGATGTCCTCGTTGGTGAGAGGGGATTCTTCCCCGGCAGGCCCGGGGGGAGTCTCCGGCCGGTCGGCGACCGCGGGAAGAGCCGCGAGCATGAACAGGCACGGGAGGGCGAGCGCGATCGGCCGCGTCGAGAAGCCATTCAACCAGGCGCGGCTCACAGGCCGTCCATCTCCAGCAGGATCGATTCGGCCGCCTCGAGGGGGTCGGCAGCCTTCACGATCGGTCGCCCGACGACGATGAAGTCCGACCCGGCCTCGATCGCCTCGCGCGGGGTGAGAATCCGCGACTGATCGTCCCGATCGCTCCCCGCGGGGCGGATGCCCGGTGTCACGATCAGCAGATCACGACCGTGGGCCTCCCGCACCCGGCGCACCTCTCGCGGCGAAGCCACCACGCCGTCCAGCCCCGCATCGCGGGCGAGATCGGCGAGAGCCAGGACCTGCTCGTCGAGCGGCCTCTGCACTCCGGTCCGCTCGAGATCCTCCTGTCCGAAGCTGGTGAGAACGGTCACCCCGATGATCCGGGGGCGTTGCAGACGGTAGATCTGGCAATGCGCTTCGACTTCATCGACCGTGCGGCGGGCCATCACGGCGCCGCCGGAAAGATGAATCGTGAACATCCCGACGCC
>JAZGDH010000448.1:0-7555 GCA_036477555.1 Acidobacteriota bacterium | reverse complement strand
AAACGAGCCGACGAGCTGAAGCGTGCGTCCGTAGCTCTTCATCTTCCAGAGGCCGACGCCGCAGACGACATAGACGACGCCCAGCAGCAGCGACACGCCGGCAACCAACGCCATCAGCATCGGCGCTCCATCCGGCATCTCGCCTGCAGCGACCGCGGTCGGCATGAAAAACACCGCGACGCCCATCAGGAAACAGCCGACTCCACCGAGCAGGTTCAGCACGGCGAGCAAAGTGATGATTCCGGGACGGGTACGACTCTCCATACGGCCCTCCTCGAGGCTCAATGCCCACACATCCACCGATCGCACTCAACCTAATGACCGGATTTCCCCGGCGCAACGCGAATGCGGTTACAAGTTTGCAATCGAATCCCAAAACGGGGATCGGAGGATGCCGGCCGATCTTTGGGGAGGCA
The DNA here is from genome assembly GCA_036477555.1 of Acidobacteriota bacterium. GTDB lineage: Bacteria > Acidobacteriota > Polarisedimenticolia > Gp22-AA2 > Gp22-AA2 > JAPUIN01. The sequence goes on along the minus strand of JAZGDH010000448.1, from coordinate 7,139 downwards.
GCCACCCGGGTGATAAGGTACCGATTCGCCCCCGTCGGCGCCGGCCGTCGTCGAGGATGATCCGGAAAGGAGCCATGACCGAACGGATCGAAGGCCACGCGACGCCCGACGGGACGCGCCGCTTCGCCGCCCGCCACAGCGGCATCGGCGCGGCCGCCTTCACCCCCCTCGGCTCGACCGATCTGACGGTCGGGCGTCTCGGGTTCGGCTGCTACCGCGTCGACGACTCGTCACCCGATCATCGCGAGGCGATGGAGCTTGCGCTCGCATCGGGCTGCAATCTGATCGACACCTCCACGAACTACACCGATGGAGCGAGTGAGCGGCTCGTCGGAACCGTCCTGAGGGAAACCGCACGACGCGAACATCCGGCCCGCGACGAGATCGTCATCGTCTCCAAAATCGGATATGTGCAGGGACAAAACTTGCAGGCCGCGATGGACAGGGAGCACACCGGCAGTCCATTCCCGGAGATGGTCCGGTACATGGACGGGTGCTGGCACTGTATTCATCCCGAGTTTCTGGCCGACCAGCTCGATCGATCCCTCGAGCGGCTCGGCCTGCAGACTCTCGACGTCTGCCTGCTCCATAACCCGGAATATTTCCTCTCCGACGCGAAGAGGCGCGGAGACGGAAGCGTGGAGGAGCGCCGCGCCCGATTCTACCGGCGGCTTCGCGACGCGTTCGCGTTCCTCGAGGAGGCGGTCGGTCGGGGAACAATCCGCTGCTACGGCGTCTCATCCAACACGGCGGTCGTCCCGCCCGGCGACCCGGAGGCGACTTCGGTCGAGAGCATGCTCCAGGCCGCACGCGAAGGAGCGGGCGAGAACCATCATTTTCGTGTCCTGCAGATCCCGATGAACCTGTTCGAATCCGGAGGTGCCGTCACCCCGAATACGGGCCCGGACGGGACGCTCACACCCCTTCAGGCGGCGGCCGACGCCGGGCTCGGCGTCCTTCTGAACCGACCGTTCAACGCACTGGCCGGGGGCCGGATGATCCGCCTTGCCGAGCCGGATCTACCGGCCGCCGTCGTCCCGATCGAAGAGGTGACGAGGCGCCTTCGCGCGCTCGAGCGCGAATATGCGGACGAACTCGCCTCGAACGTCGGCAACCGCGAGGCGGCCGACGCCTCCGCGCACCTGTTCGCTCTCGCCGGCCAGATCGTGAGTGCCGGCGAGGAAATCCAGGATTACATGCACTGGCGGCAGATCGAAGAGCAGTATGTTCTACCCCGTGTCCATCATGTTGCCGGCCTCCTGCAGCAGCATCTCGATCCGTCGTCCCGGGCAGCATGGGAATCCTGGTGGAAGAAGTACACGGAAGGGATGAACGATCTTATGGCGGCGGCCGGCCGGCGCGCTGCCGACAGAGGTGGTGAGGCCCTGCGCCGGATCGCCGCCTCGATCGATCCGGGTCTGCCGGCCGGACAACGCGGCGAACCCCTCTCCCGTAAGGCCCTGTGGACTCTGATCAGCACCCCCGGCGTCAGCACCGTCCTGGTCGGGATGCGGCGACCCGCCTACGTCCGCAGCGTCCTGCCGGTGCTGGGCTGGGTTCCACTGGCCGACCCGATTCGGATCTACGAGCTGCTGCACTCAAAAACCTGAATGCCGCTCAGGGGATCACCGGTCGACCGGTCTCTCTGCTATCATCCGCGCGTGCGTATCCTCGCGTTCGCGGGCTCGCTGCGCAGCGGGTCGCTCAACCGCAAGTTTCTCGACACCGCCATCGCCTCGATTGGCGATCGCGCCGAGGTCGACCGGCTCGATCTTCGGGATGTCGCGGTGCCGGTCTACGATGGAGATTTCGAGGAGAAGGAGGGGTGCCCGGAGGGGGCCCGCCGGTTTAAGGAACGGATCGGCGCCGCCGATGCTCTCCTGATCTCGACGCCCGAATACAACCATTCGATCCCCGGAGGTCTGAAGAACGCCATCGACTGGGCCAGCCGACCTCCGGACAACCCATTTCGTGGCCGCCTCGCTCTCCTGATGAGCGCCTCGCCCGGGATGTTCGGCGGAACGCGGGGGATGCTGGCGCTGCGCCACGTGTTGATGGCTTTATTCGTGAACGTCATCCCCAACACGGTTCACCTTGCCCACGCCGCCGGGGCGTTCGACGACGCCGGCCGCATGAAGGATGAGAAGACGCGATCGAGCGTCGACAAGGCGGTGAACGAGCTGCTGAGGATCGGGGACGCCCTGGGCCGGGGCGCGTGACATGGCCTTCATCCGCTCCATCGATCCGGGAGAGAATAACGCCGGGGAGAAAAAGCGGCCTCCCCGCCCGCAAGGCGGAGAGGCCACCGGTCTTAGTCTGGTACCGCTACGGGGAATCGAACCCCGGTCTGATGGCTGAGAACCACCTGTCCTAACCCCTAGACGATAGCGGCGCACCCATATGGTTCCGGGACAGGGAGTCGAACCCCGATACCATGGTCCAGAGCCATGTGTCCTACCATTAGACGATCCCGGAACGCGGCGAAGATCTTAGCGAACCGATTTTGGCCAGTCAACCGGACGCGCTGCTATCCCTCCCCATCCCGTGGCTCCGGTTTCCGGGGCGTGCCGGACCCCGCACCCGTCCATTTGATCGTATCCCGGCTTATGCTGGGGTTTTACCGGATTTTCGATTGCAGGAGGAGGTGTCCGATCGTATATGAACCTCCTGATTCAGAAAGGTCCGGCAGGACGCCGATGTCCAGATGCTCGCCGCAACGATCCAGACGACAATTCCGGGTCAGCAGTTCCCTGCTGGTCACAGCCCTCCTCATCGGATCGCTGGGCTCGACGACGACCGGGGCGGCAAACCTGGAACTCCCCGGTCAGATCCCGAAGGCCCCTGACCTCGTCGAGGGCTATCCGATCCCGTTCGCACAGACGAGCCAGTTCAGATCCGAGCAGGGTGGCCTGCTCGCGACCGACCTGGACGGCGATGGGAAGCGCGAACTTGTTCTTTCGATCGCGACCGGGCTGGTTGCCGTTCTCAACCTGGATGGGTCGTTCCGGCCCGGCTGGCCACGAACCTTCGAGGAACTCCCCCAGCCGGCTTACCCGTTCGGCCCCCCGGCCGTCGGGGATCTCGACGGCGATGGCTATGCGGAGATCGTCACCTGTGTGGTGGCCGGTGTCACCCCCCGCCGTTCGTACCTCTACGCCCTGCGCATGGATGGCGAGCTGCAGCCCGGCTGGCCGATAGAGATTCAGCTGACCGGGCCACATGTTCAGACCTGCTCGGGGGCAGGCGTCCTGACGGCCGATCTCGATGGCGACCACATGATGGAAGTCGCGGTCGCCGTCAACCTGGGACGGGTGGCGGCCTTCGACGGAGACGGGCAACCTCTGCCGGGCTGGCCCGTGATGCCCGGTCCCGATCCGTTCGGCAACTTCCGCGGCATCAACGCCGCTCTCTCCGCCTCAGACCTGGACGCCGATGGCGCGGCCGAGATGATCTTCATCGAGTCGGGGTTCGAGCCTCGTCTGATCGTCGTATCCGGGGACGGGCGGATTCGGGATGGGTTCCCCGTGCTGTTCGGAGAGATCGTCGATCGCCAGGCCCCCGCTGTGGCCGATCTCGATGGCGACGGAGCCCCGGAACTGATCCAGGCGACACTGCCCGTGACGGGAGATCTCCTGGGGTTTACCTCCGCCACCCGCGAGCCGGTCGGGGACGAACCACTGGTTCCGCCGGCGCTTCACGTCCTGAGGGCGGACGGCACGAACGCACCCGGATGGCCCCGCCTGCTTTCGCATGGTGGATCCTGGGGGCCGCTTGTCGTCGATCTCACCGGTGATGGACACCCCGAGATCCTGCAGCAGGATGGAGAACTTCTCTATGCATTCGACGCGGAGGGATCGGTCCTGCCTGGATTTCCGTACGCTTTGCACCGGGATTTCCGGCGCTCGCAATCGATCGCTTCGACCCCGTGGCTTGCGGCCGACCTGGACCACGACGGCAACAAGGATCTGATGATCGTGCGGAGCAACATCTATCTCGGAAAAGCCTATATGCGGGTCTTCGGTCTGAGCAGGACCGGCCAGTCGCTGAAAGGGTTTCCGTTCGAGGTCGAGAACCACCGGGCGGCGTCGCGACCCGTGGTGCTCGACGTCTCAGGGGATGGAATAGCCGATCTGGTCATGCTGACGATCGAGGGTCTCAATGGCCGCAGGAAGCTGATGGCGTGGAACCTGGGAAGTCTGTTGCCCCCCTCGCGCCGCTGACGAGGCCCTCCCGGTCGATCCGGTCGTCAATTCTCTTCCTCGCCCCACACGCGCTTCACCTTCTGCCGAAGAGTCGTCCGGATCTCCAGATCGAGGGTCGTGGTCGCCCGCCCTCCCTCGTTGGTCTCCGGTTTGCCCGGCAGCGGCCGCAACGGCGCATCGATGTGGATTTTCAATGCGGCAACGTCCCGCTGCGAGACGAACACACCCCGTTTCAGATCGAAGGACGCGGTTCCCTCGCCGCCTCCGCTGATCGTGCAGAAGGTTCCCGGGACGTCCGGGAGCAGCTTCGGATCGTTGGCGAATGTCGTCACAATCCGGAAGTTGGCCTGAGTGTGCAGCACCCGGTCCAGGATGTACTCGCGTGTGCGGATCAGCCCGACATTTTCAATCCCTTTGATCTTGATGCGCGACGGGAGGGGCAGGTGCGTAATGTCCTTGAACCCCTCCCCGACCTTCAGTTTCAAAGGCTCCACCTTCGGCCGCACGGAGTTCAAGAGCGGGAAACTCAAATCCTCCATGCCCGGGTTGTCCACCCCCGCGACCTTCTCCAGCTCGACGACGTTGCCGAATCGATCCAGGAACCCCTCCCAGACGAGCGTCGTCACATCCCGCTGCAGCGACCCGTACGGCTCACTCGGCCGGCCGTTTTTCGCGATCTCGATCATGAACCGCCTGGCGAGACGCCTGAAGGGGATCTTCCCCTCGGGGTTTGGCTTCATCGACGTGACCACGAACTCGATCAGCTCCGTCCTGGAAATATTCTTCATCCGGCCGATCCAGTAGCCGAAGCTCTCGCGATACGGCTCCGGAGCCTCGAAAGCAATATCTTTGTTGGTGATCTGTACCCGGACCATCTGTTCGTAGACGGAGAGTTCGCGGGCTTTCGGCGCGAAGTGAATCGGTTCGCCGCTGTCGGCGGGAGACCGGGCAGCCTGCGGTGGTTTGTGATCACCGGAGGACGCCTCCTGGGCGGCCCCCGGGGCGAGCGTGGCGATTCCCAGCAGCACCGCCAGTCCCGAGCCCGCGACTCCGCGCCACAGGTGGGATGGTTTCGGGGGCCCACCGCTCCAGCGTGCCCGGGTGCTTTCATTCCGCTGTTGTCTCATCATCACATCAGATACCTGTTGGAACCATCCCCCGGACCGGATTCCTCCATCCCCTCGTCCGGGTGTTGTCGCCAGTATTCATCGATGGCCCGGCGAATCTCCGCCTCCTCCGGAATGCGAACGTTATGGATCGCAGCCAGCAGAAGAATCGACTGCCCGACAAACGCCTTGTCGCGATCGAGATGTCGGCGCAGGGGCCGGATCAGCTCCCGGGCACCGAACTGCGACATCCAGCGGGCCGATTCTCCAGGGCCGGCCGCCTCGAAAAAGAAATCGAAATGATCGAGCACCGCGGCGAGCGCCTCGCGCGTGCCCAGCTCACCGAAGAGGATCAGCAGGCTGTGCCCTGCATCCTCATCGATGTTCCCCGCCTCCAGCCGAGCGCTGGCCGGTTCGACCACCGACTCCCCGATCTTCGACAGCGCGTGCTCCGCCGCCTCGTACAGGTAGGCATTATCTTCGCTGAGGAAATCGAGGATCTCGTTGACAGCGCCGACCGATTTGAGCTCACCGAGCGTTTCGAGTGCCGCCATCTGCGGGAAGAACGGCCCGCGTGCGGCCAGGATCGCAAGGCAACGATCCTCGGCCGCCCGTCGCATCGACGAACGCTCAGGGCTGGCCTCCGGCCCGGCAGCTTCGATCGCAAGGCGGATCGCCGCCGGCAGGCTCTCGGACATGAAGGAGGTCTCGACCTCCAGCAGCGAAAATAGCTCCCTCATATCCCCCGTGGCGCGTTGAACCTCGAGCCTGTAGTTCCGATAGCGCGCCATCTTCACGACCGCCGACAGCAGGAATCCGACGACCCACTCTCTGAGATGGGGCCCGAGCCCCTCGGTCATCCGCTCGACCTCCGGATCAGCCCAGAAGGAGGCCACCTCCACCAGGCGATCCGGGAGATCGTCGCCGGGGGCTCGCTTCACCGCGAGGGCTCCGCGGCGGATCAGATCGGCGAGGGCCGGAGCGATTCGTCCGTAATCTCCATCCTGCAGCGCGGCCGCGACCTGATTAAGGAGATCGGCATCGAGCGAGGTGCGGATTTCACAGTCGTAGCTCGCATCGATCACCTTCAACGTCTTTTCGAGATCGATTCTGCCGCTGAGCGTGGTGCGGAAGCACCACCCGCAATCGTCCACCTGAAGATGATCCATCAGGACCCTGAACGCTTCACCCGCGGTGTGATCCCCCGTCGGACCGCCGACACCCCGCCACTGCAGGGAGCGGATCCAGGATTGCAGGAGGGGCCGGTAGCTCCCCGGCTCCACCCCCCTCAGCGCAGAACGCAGGATGCCCGGAGAGCCGAACCAGTCGGTGCGCAGATCCAGAAATGCCGCGACCACGACCCGCGCCTCCTCATCGTTCCAGGCCGAGAGGGCGTCGAGAATCCCGACCCAGCACTCCTCGTTGAAATCGCGCCGATCAAATGCTGCGCGCGCCGCCTGCAGAGCCGGTCGATCGCGCAGCCGCAGCAGAGCCTCGAGAGCCCTGGCCGCGGATCGGCCGCGTAACGTGCCGACCGCACGCGTCAGTTGTGGCACATTCTCCGCCACCCCCTGCCGCGCGAAGTGACCCGCGACCAGCTCAGGGGTGACGTCATGCTCGTCAAACAGGTAGGGGGCGAGCAGCCGGCCCGCTTCGTCCGGATGGTGCCGCGCGATCCGATCGGCCGCCCAGCATCGGACCTCGGGATCCTCGTAGCGTAGAAATCTCTGCAGCTCTTCGAGCTTCCAGATTCTTTGCGTCATGATAGTGGACGCCGCAATTACGGCGTGGGCGTCATTATATACGATGCCCCTCAAGCCGCCCCATGCGT
>JAZGDH010000447.1:0-2297 GCA_036477555.1 Acidobacteriota bacterium | reverse complement strand
CCCGACCCTCTGCTCGCCCCAGTACATGTCGCTCGTCGCGTGGGTCGGCTGCATCGAAGCGATCACCCCCAGCCGTTTCATCCGCCCGATATCCCGCTCCCTCACGCACTGCAAATGCTCGATCCGGGGACGCGGGTCCTCCGTCGGCGCCGCCGCGAGAGCCTTTTCGTAGGCGTCGAGCGTCAGGCTGATGGCGCGATCGCCGATCGCGTGCGTCGCCACCTGGTAGCCGCGGCGTAGCGCCAGTGTCGCCGCGCGCTCCACTTCATCGGGCTGCATGACCAGCAGTCCGCGGTTGCCGGGGTCGTCGTCGTAATCTTCGAAGAAGACGGCGCCCCGGGATCCCATCGCTCCGTCGATCATCAATTTGACCGCCCGCAAGGTGAGCCGATCGTGGTGATTGAGGAGCGGAGGCTGATCGAGCAGACGTTCGAGATCCTCCCCACCCATTCCCGACCACATTAGATAGACGCGCAGCGGCAGGCGATTCTCCTCGGCCAGTTCGAGGAAGGCGGCCAGCTCTTCCTCCGTGATCCCGGCATCGTGGACCCCGGTCAGTCCGACCCGGGCGCAGTGATCCAGCGCCGTCACGATCCAGGTCTTGATCCGTTCCCGATCCGCTTCGGGAATGGCGTCCTCGATCAGCGATGTCGCGTTATCGACGAACACCCCGGTCGGTTCGCCGCCCGCATCACGTTCGATCGATCCGCCGGAGGGATCGGCGGTCGCGGCGGAGATCCCCGCCGCCCGCATCGCCGCCTCGTTCGCCCACCCTGCGTGGCCGTCGATTCGCCGCAGCCAGACGGGTCGATCCGGGCTGACCCGGGTCAGCGGGCGATGATCGGGAAATGCCTTGCCGGGCCATAGATTCTGGTCCCATCCACCGCCGGTCACCCAGGCGCCCTGGGGCAGCTCGGCGGTCCGGGCGGCGACCCGCCGGGCGACCTCATCGATGCTGTCGACGCCTCTCAAATCGATGTTCTCCAGCCGTCGGCCCAGGCTACTGATGTGACCATGGGCGTCGATGAGCCCGGGGACGACCAGCCCTCCACCGAGATCGATCCGGCGCGTCGATGGCCCGGCCATTCCGGCAATCATCGCCTCGTCCCCCACGGAAACGATCCGCCCGTCGCGCACGGCGATCGCCTCCGCCTGCGGGAGCTGAGGGTCGAGGGTGAGGACCGCACCGCCGGTCAGGATCAGATCGGCAGGAAGTTGATCCCGGCGCCCCGTACAGGCGGTGACGAAAAGCAGCAACGCACCCAGCGCGATCGCTGCAAAGGAGAGCGCCGGCTCGGAGGTGCCGGTACGGATGAACAAGTTGAGGGTCATGGTGCGCGCCTCCCGCGGCCGGTTTTGTGGCTTACGAGCGGCAGGGCCGCCTCGATATCGAAGTCAGGGTCGTTCCGCTGATCGTGGCAGGTGGTACAGACCCCCTGAATGATGCGGAACGAGCGTTGATTCGTGATCCCGTAGATCGTCGCGCTCTTCAAATCCGCCGGCGCCTCGACATGATCGGCTCCCGGGCCATGGCACACCTCGCACTGTACGTTCGTCATCGGACCGGGCGCGTCGTCGTCACCGAAGCCTCCCGGCAGTCCGGCCGCGGTGACGTGGCACTTCACGCACTCCGGATCGGCGCTCCGATTCGCCGCCAGCACGAGCGCGAACGCCCCTGCATGGGGGGATCGCACCCATTGATCATACTCGCTCTGATGGCAGGCGCGACAGGCGTCGGCGCCGACATGCGCGACGCCGGACTCGAACATCGGTGTGCCGGGATATTCGGTGTAGGTCAGTTCGAGCGGCCGCCCGATCTCCCGGGATTGCCCGGGCAACGCCGTCAGCGCCTCAACCATCGCCTCGAGACCCGGCCGGTACTTGCGCGCCGTGAACCCGTCGAGGCGGAAGCGCACGATATGGTCGGGATCCATCAGCACCACGGTCGGGAGGTTGCCGGCATCGTAGCTGGAAGTGATCGATCCCGGATCGCGCAGAATCGCGAGGGAGAATCCATTCCCCTCACGAAACTCCCGCGCGTTCTCCAGGGAGCTGCGGACGATTCCCAGAAAGACGATCCCGCGAAACCTGGGGTCATCGCGCAGGCGGCTCATTTCGCGCGCCAGATCAAGCGCCAGTGGGCCCCCGGGCCTGACGAACAGGAGCGCCACCGGCTTCGCTTTCAGGTTGGCGAGCGGTAGCCATGCGCCGGAGGGATCCTGCGCGGCGAATTGCGGAGCGACCATGCCGACCATGGGATGACCGGGCCCTTCGTCCGGCCCGAGCCCGGCATCCCC
>JAZGDH010000446.1:0-3266 GCA_036477555.1 Acidobacteriota bacterium | reverse complement strand
GGGCGCGGTACGCCGGGCCCCTCGGCCGAAACGCTGGTACTGACTGCCGGCATCGAATGACAGTTAATGTGCCAGAAGGCACCCGCCAATTGCTGTGCACGATCGAGCGCCTGCTCCAGTTCCCGATGATAAGGCCAGTAATAAGTGTCGATTCGACGGCAGGCTTCCTCGACGCCCAGCAGCCGATCATAGACGACCCCGCCCGGCTCACGGGAAGGAATCAAACCGATGCCGAGCTTCGTCTTTTCGCTTGGATTGGCGCGATACGGCCACTCCCCCTGAAGCATCGATGGATCGATATCGTCGGGAGATCTGTTGGGATCCACGTAGCTGCGCGGAAACAGCGCACACAGCAGTGTCGCCCCCATTCCGGGAGCGTCGGCAAACAGCTGGTCAATGAACGCATCTTCCGTTTGGCGTAGAAGGATGCGGTCGATGCAATGACCGAAATCGCGGGGATAAATACTCCCGCTGTGGGGGGAATCGAAAACCACCGGCACAATTCGCCCCTCGGGCTCGAATCGTTCGAGAACATCGGGAACCAGGTAACTCATGGAAGAACAGAAAACTCAATCGTTCAAATGACACGCCGATAACCAACCCGGCCGAATCTCCTTCAGCGCCGGCGCCTCTGTACGACAGCGTGGCATTGCATTTGGACAGCGGGGGTGAAAATGACAGCCGCCCGGTGGATCCAACGGTGATGGGATCTCTCCCTTGATGGGAAGGAACTCCGAATGCCGACTCTCGAGGCGCGGCACTTCGCGCAATAACGCCTGTGTGTAGGGATGGTTCGGTTGCTCGAACAGCGCGTCGGTCGTAGTGCTCTCCACCACCCGCCCGAGGTACATGATGACGACGCGATCACTCAGATGCTCCACCACGCCTAAATCATGACTGATGAACAAGTAAGTAAGTTCCAGACTCTCGCGCAGCTCCATGAAGAGATTGAGAATCTGCGCCTGAATGGAAACATCCAGAGCGGCTACCGACTCGTCACAGACGATGAACTCCGGTTTGACGGCGAGGGCGCGGGCGATCCCGATCCGCTGCCGCTGACCGCCGGAGAACTGATGGGGATAGCGGCGCTTGAAGCTGCCATCCAGTCCACAACGGTCCAACACTTCGTCCACGTAGTCACCGAACTCCGCGCGTGTGATGATTCCATGAACAAGCGGCGCTTCGCCGACGATATCGGCGACCCGCATGCGCGGATTCAGGGATGCGAAGGGATCTTGAAAGATCATTTGTACCTTGAGCGCCGCTTCCCGCATTTGGGTGTTTCCCGCCCCCAGGATGCTGCTGCCTCGAAACAGGATGTCACCTTCGCTGGGTTCCAGGATCCCGGCAACCATTCGGCCCAGGGTGGACTTCCCGCAACCGGATTCACCAACGAGGCCAACCACCTGGCCTTTACCGACCACCAGGTCGACGCTGTCGACCGCTTGAACGACTTCTTCGTGTATGTCGGCGCCGAAACGACGCACGAGCTTCGCCGCGAGATCCAGATGCTTGACGAAACGTTTCGTCACCCGCCGTGTCTCCAGCATCGGCGCAACATTCCGGTCGACGCTCACTGGGAGTCCTCGGTGTGCGGGTAAAAGCAACGGGCCCGCCGATTGTCGCCGTGCTCCATCATCGGCGGCTCGCGATGACATTCGTCGGTGGCGCGGTCGCATCGGGCCCGGAAGGCGCACCCCGGTGGCAGATCCAACAGCGACGGCGTCATTCCGGGGATTTGGCGCAGTGGCTGGCCACGACGGTTGCGGCTCGGTACCGATCCGATCAACCCGTAGGTATACGGGTGCAGGGGAAAGTCCAGCACGTCGTCGACGTCACCCTGCTCGACATCCCGGCCCGCATACATGACGCATATGCGATCCGCGAGCCCCGCCACCACCGTCAGATCGTGAGTAATCCATACCAGCGCCGTGCCTGTTTCCCGGCAAAGTGTCTGCGCCTCGTACAGGATCTGTGCCTGAATGGTGACATCGAGCGCCGTGGTAGGTTCGTCGGCGATGATCAGATCCGGCTCGTTCAACAACGCGATGGCGATAGCCACCCGCTGGCGCATGCCGCCGGAGAACTGATGCGGGTAAGCCTTGAGACGCTCGTCGGGAGAAGCGATCCCGACTTTCAACAACACCTCGCGGGCACGCGCCAAGGCCGCGACGCGACTCACTCGTGCATGGGCTCGAATGGCTTCGATCATCTGTGTGTCGATGCGAAGCACTGGATTGAGCGTCATCATCGGATCCTGAAAGATCATGGCGATCCGCGAGCCACGGATCTCACGCATGGCAGCGTCGTCGAGCCCGACCAGTTCCCGGCCCTGAAACCGGATGCTGCCGCCCACGATCTCCCCCGGCGGATCGACGAGGCCGAGCACCGAGAATCCGGTAACGGACTTCCCTGAACCCGATTCGCCCACCAGACCCAGCACCTCGCCCCTACTCACATCGAAGCTCACGCCGTTGACGGCTTTGACCACGCCTGCCTTGGTAAAGAAAAAAGTCTGGAGATCTTCGACGACCAGGGTATTGCCGGCCTGTTGCGCCGAAGGCACGGCGGAACCAGGAGACGAATCGGCGGCTTGCGGCTGCGGCCCGGCGCTATCCCGATTCACCGCTCCAACCTCGGATTGAGCACGTCACGTAACTGGTCCCCCACCAGATTGATGGAGACGATGGTGACGAGAAGCGCGATCCCGGGGAAGAAGCTGATCCAGTATTTTCCGCTCAGCATGTACTCGAATCCGTTGGCGATCAGTAGCCCGAGAGACGGCTCGGTCAGAGGCAGCCCGACACCGAGAAAGCTCAGCGTCGCCTCCAGCGAGATAGCATGCGCAGTCTGCAGCGTTCCGACGACGATGAGCGGCGGCAACACGTTGGGCAGCAGATGACGGAATACGATGCGCCGATGACTGAGCGCGAGACAGGTAGCGGCTTCGATATATTCCTTGCGCCTTTCGACGAGCGCGCTGGCACGCACCGTGCGCGCATAATAGGCCCACTGCGCGATAACCAGGGCGATGATAATCTTGTCCACGCCTTTCCCGAGGATGGACAGGAGAATGAGGGCGATGAGTATCGCAGGAAAGCTGAGCTGTAAATCCACTATACGCATCACGAATGAATCAGTGCGTCCGCCGAAATAGGCCGCCGACAAGCCCACCGTCATGCCGATGCACAAGGCGATAACGGCGCTCATGACCCCGACGCCGAGACTGGTGCGCAGCCCGTAGAAGATCGCGCTCAACATATCGC
>JAZGDH010000445.1:0-4792 GCA_036477555.1 Acidobacteriota bacterium | reverse complement strand
GCAGATCCGCCAGCTCGAGACGAATTGCAGGGACTTCGGCATCCATCTCCACGCGCTCGGCAGCGAGGGACAGGGGATCGTCCACGTCATCGGGCCCGAGCTGGGACTGACGCAGCCCGGGATGACTCTCGTCTGCGGTGACAGCCACACCTCGACGCATGGCGCATTCGGGGCGCTCGCGTTCGGGATCGGGACGACCGAGGTCGGGCACGTGTTGATGACCCAGTGCCTGCTCCAGAACCGCGCGAAGACGATGGCGATTCGCATCGAGGGACGTCTGCAACCCGGCGTCACCGCCAAGGATCTCATCCTGGCGATCATCGCCCGCATCGGCGTGGCGGGTGGGACGGGCCACGTCCTCGAATACACGGGAGCGGCCGTCCGCGCGCTCTCGATGGAGGAACGGATGACGGTCTGCAACATGTCGATCGAGGCCGGCGCACGCGCCGGGATGATCGCGCCGGACGATACGACCTTCGAGTACCTGGCCGGGCGCGAGCACGCGCCGCAGGGGGAGGCGTGGAACCGGGCCCTCGAGATCTGGAAGGATCTGCCGGGCGACGAGGAGGCTCGGTTCGATCGCGAGGTGACGATCGATGCTCTCACGCTCGCACCGATGATCACCTGGGGCACCAATCCGGGAATGGCGATCCCGGTCGGGGGGGCGGTGCCGGAAGATAGCGGCGATGTGACGATTCGCAAGGCGCTCGAGTACATGGGCCTGAGCGCCGGTCAGCAGCTACTGGGCCGCCCGGTCGAGGTCGTCTTCATCGGCTCGTGCACCAATTCACGCATTTCGGATCTGCGCCTCGCGGCCGGCATGCTGAAGGGACACCGGGTGGCCGACGGCCTGCGGGTCCTCGTCGTGCCCGGCTCGCAGGCGGTGAAGCGACAGGCGGAAACGGAAGGACTCGATCGCATTTTCCGGGAGGCCGGCGCGGAGTGGAGGGAATCCGGCTGCTCTATGTGTATCGCCATGAACGGGGATCAGCTGCAGCCTGGGCAATACGCCGTCAGCACGAGCAATAGAAATTTCGAAGGGCGCCAGGGGCCGGGCGGGAGGACCTTCCTCGCCAGCCCTCTCACCGCCGCGGCAACCGCCATCGCGGGAAAGATCGCCGATGCCCGTGAGATCGTGAGGCGCTGATGAAACCGCTCCGGACGATCCGCTCGCGCACCGTCGTGCTGCCGATCGCCAACATCGACACCGATGTGATCATCCCCGCCCGCTTCCTCAAGGTCACGACCCGTGAGGGGCTCGGCAAATGGCTGTTCGCAAACTGGAGGTATGACGCTTCAGGCGAACCTAACGAAAAATTCATCCTCAACATGTCGTCGGCCGCCGGAGCGCAGGTCCTCGTCGCCGGAGACAACTTTGGCTGCGGCTCATCGCGCGAGCACGCTCCATGGGCGCTGCTCGATTTCGGCATCAGAGCGGTGGTGAGCACACAGATCGCCTCCATCTTCCGCACCAACGCGCTCAAGAACGGCCTGCTGCCGGTGGTGGTCGCTGCGGAGTTTCATCGTCGTCTGGTCGACGAGCCGGGCAGCGAAGTGACGATCGACGTCGAGGCGAAGACGATCGCAATCTCCTCCGGAGTGAGCGCATCGTTCCCGATCGATCCGTTCGACCACCACTGCCTCCTGCAGGGGATCGATCACCTGACCTACCTGCTCGAGCAGGAGCGGGCGATCACGGCGTATGAGAGCAGCACCGCGTCGCGGGGCTGATCGCGACATGGGCGCGAAAGAGGCGATCGGCTTCGTCGGGCTCGGCATCATGGGCCACGCGATGGCGGCTCGCCTGAAAGCCGCCGGGTTTCCGCTGACCGTCCATAACCGCACCCCCTCGAAGACTGGTGAGCTCGCGGCGGCCGGCGCCGTCGTCGCCGATACGCCCGCAGCGCTGGCGGCGCGATCCGCGATCGTCGTCACCATGGTTTCCGATACACCCGACGTCGAGACGGTGATCGCGGGGCCGAGCGGCATCCTGGAGGGGATCCGTCCCCGCTCTCTCGTCGTCGACATGAGCACGATCTCGCCCGATGCGGAAAAGAGACTCGCCGCGCGGCTGCGCGATAAGAAGTGCGATCTGGTCGATGCTCCCGTCTCGGGGGGAGACGTCGGTGCTCGGGACGGGACCCTGGCGATCATGGCGGGAGGGGAAGGGGACTCGTTCGCGCGCGCGAAGCCGCTGTTCGAGGTGATGGGGAAAAGCGTCATTCACTGCGGGCCGGTCGGCAGCGGGCAACTGACGAAGTTATGCAATCAGATCCTTGTATCGATCACGATGCTCGGAGTGAGTGAGGCGCTCGCCTTCGCCCGCCGCACCGGTCTCGATCCGAAAACCATGATCGAGGCGGTCCAGGGTGGCGCCGCAGGCAGCTGGCAGCTGCAGAACCTTGGTCCCCGGATTCTCGATCGTGATTTCGATCCCGGCTTCATGATCGATCTGATGCAGAAGGATCTGCGGCTCGTCCTCGAGGCGGGTGCGCGCGGGGGCGCCGCTCTCCCCGCGACGGCGCTGGTCCATCAGCTCTTCCGGTCGGCGCAGAGCGGTGGCGACGGGCGGGCCGGCACCCAGGCGCTGGCGAAGGTCCTCGAACGGCTGTCGAGTCTGGACTGACCACGCGGAACGGGTTCTACTTCCGGAACAGGCGCCTGCCGAGTGGCGCGCGGTCGAAATGAAGGTGGGTCGCGCCGCCCGCCGGGATGAAGATGGTCCAGGCGATGCGGGATTTGTCCGGGATCCCCTGGTCCATGACGAAGCGCACCGTTTCGGGCGCCCCCTCGAAATAGCTCTCATCCACTTTGACCCGGTAGACGCCGTACGGCATCGAATCGAAGTCGGTCACCTCGATGCCATTGAGGAAGAAACGCGGGCCGTGCTCTCCCGGCTTCGGATCGACCTGGAGCACGAACCGCGCGCGATCGATGACCACCTGATCGACTGCGGACGCCTCGGGGACGATGAAGCTGCGATCGAGCCGACCGTCGGCGCTCCGCAGACGGTAGACACCGGGCGGCAGCGGCAGCTCGAACGCTCTCCGGCCGGCCTCGATCTCCTCGCGCATGATGTCGGTGGCGGTCGCCAGCAGGCGAGCATCCAGGCCGCCGGCAGCGGGTACGGGCGATCGCGCCAGGGCACTGGTGAGAAGCATGGCGTCACCGTACCCCTCGAAGCGGAGAGGCACCTGCCGGGCGCGCGACCAGATCGACGCGAGGGCCGATTCGAACTCCCGCAGGGTCAGAGTGTGATAGCGGGTCGTGAGCCCGCGGCCGGGTGAGCCGTCCTGGATCGCCACCCACTCGATCCGGAATTCGGGGGCGCGGAGCGCGTCGGACAGCGAGCGTGCCCTCTCGATCTCGTCGCGCGCCCGTTCAAATTCGAGACCGTGCGTCTCGAACAGAGCCAGACGGAGGTGAGAGCGCGCCGTCCGCTCACGCAACTGCTCGCGGTCACGGTTCGAGGCGGAGAAGATCGCTGCGTTCGCGAGAATGCGGTCGAGTTCCACGACCGATCGGCGGGCGTCATAGAGAGCCGTCCATAGAGTCGCGGCGTCCGCCTGGCGTTCGAGAACCGGCAGCATCTCGCGCACCGCCGATTCGTAACGCTCGGCGAGTCGCAGCATCCGGACGGCCGAAGGCGCCAGGCTTTCGGCGGGTCGTTGCCCGGCCCCGGCCGCGTGAACCGGTTGGCTGACCAGGGTGCCGAGCGCGGCCGACAACAGGACCGCGAGCAGTGTCGACAGGGTGGCGCCCGGCCGCGAATCGCCGGGTGTGGGGTGCGGGGTTCGCATTAACGCACCCCCAGATCGGCCGCTTCTTCGATCACGCGGAGGGCCAGACTTTCCTGACCGAACTGACGGAGGATGTTCACGTAATTCTGCGCGAACGGCTGCAACGCAATCCCCTCGATCCGGTTTTTCGCCATACGGTAGGCCCGCTCACCATGGGTGAGGGCGACGGTCTCACGCCCCATCTCGGCGGCGGCGCGCGACAGATCGAAGTAAGCCGCCTCCATTCCTTCCCAGTCGAAGGTCGTTGCCTCCTCCGCATAGCGCAGCGCGACGGCGTGGTCGGCCCTCGCGAAAGCGGCGTACGAAAGCAGGTGCAGTGCCGATCCGAACTGCATGCGGATCCCATCATCATCCGGCGCCAGGTCGTAGGCCTTGCGCGCGAACTCCGCCGCCTGCAGTCGCCGCGCCGGCTCATCGAGGGTGGAGGCGAAGTCGGCCATTTGTCGGTAAATTTCGGCCCGGTCGCGATCCCGTCTCGTCAGGTCGACCGCGCGGCGGAAGATCGACAGCACGCCGTCCGGGTCGGTCGCAGGGTCGAGCATCGCATCGAGGCCCTTCTGCCAGTGGGCCGCCGCGCTCATGTTGCCGTCGTCGAACCAGGTCAGCTCATGAATCTGCAGGAAGCGATCGTCGTAGGCCGTGCCGAACCCGAGAACCGCGAGCGCGCGGATCCTATGGGCATAGGTCCGGGGACTTCCCGAATCGCGGGCCAGATCGAGGCAGCGCTCGAGGTAGAACAGCAGGTGCCGGGCGAACAGATCGTATTCGGCCGCATCCCTCGCACGGTCCATGAGTTCGGTCTCCCGGATCAGGATCGACTTCAAGAGATGCCAGTGCGCGCGGCTCTCGATCTCGAGATCGCTTCGCCCCTTCTGCAGCCACAGTTCGTGATAGGCGTTTCCCAGCAGCATGTTCTTGAATGCGGGATCGTCCTGCAGCACCCGGAGGCTCTCCTCCAGCGGCGCGATCACGTCGGCCCGATAGTCTCCCGC
>JAZGDH010000444.1:0-2409 GCA_036477555.1 Acidobacteriota bacterium | reverse complement strand
TGCATGGCCAGCGGCACGCTCAGTGTGAAGGTGCGTTCGACCAGATTCAGGAGGAACAGGAGCGGCAGGAGTGAGAGATACATCGGCAGCGCCAGAATCTCGCGAAACGTCGGCCTGCGGTCCGTCGATGCATACTCTCCTCCCGTCACAACCGCCCTGACGCCGGCCGTCACCGGACCTTCCTGGGGAACGATGACTTCCTCGACATCCGCCGGCCGGATCGTGCGCGCCGCGCCATCCCGATAAAGGAGAAGAACGAAGATGAAGGCCCCCGCGCACAGGACGAAGGTCAACAGAAACGTATGCCGGATGCCGATCCATGCGGCCAGCACGCCGCCGAGGAACGGCCCGACCGCCGTGCACAGGATCTGCGTCGCCTTGAGAGATCCGATGGCTCCACCGATCCGGTCACGGGGAGCCCCCTGGGTGACGAGCGCAACCGAGAGAACTCCGAACCCGGAGAAAAGCCCGAGGAAGATGCGCAACGCGAGCACGTGCCAGATGCTGGTTGCGAAGTACATCAACCCCCAGTGGATGGCCATGGCGAAGATCACCCGGGTGACCATGATCTTCATCCCGATACGGTCGGCCAGCCGCCCCCAGAAGGGTCCCAGGATCGCCGCCAGAAGGGGAGTGATGGTCAGCAGGATCCCCGACCAGAGTGCGACGTCACCGATCGCCTCGACGCCCAGGGTGCGGACGTAGAACGGCAGGAACGGCATGACGAGGCTGAATCCGAGAAACACCATCGCCGCGGCGAGGGTGATGGCGATCCGGTTGCGGCGCCAGGGTTCGTGGGATGCAGGGGAGGGGCGCGCGGCTCCTCCATCGGCGGGGCGGCTCAATCGACTCCTCGTGATGTCGAGGATCATCTTAATACGGTGCTCCACAGGCGCGCAAAACGATCACGGCGCTGCGGTAGAATGCCGATCGGGTGGGGAACCTGCGAATGACGGAACGTGAGATCGGCACCTCCGGCCGTGCGAACGGATATGTTCCGCTCGTTGCGATCGTGCGTGGAGATGTCATTGAATCGGTCCACCACGGTGCCATCTCGGTCGTCACCGACGAGGGGATCTGTCTCGCGGCGGCGGGAGATCCGGCGACCGTTACTTTTCTTCGATCGGCCGCAAAACCGATCCAGGTTCTGCCACTCCTGGCGGAGGGCGCCGCCGACCGTTTCGGCCTGACGGTGGAGGAAATCGCCGTCATCGTCGGGTCGCACGGAGGAGAGTCGCGCCACCTCGATACGGTCCGCTCGATCCTGAAAAAGACCGGTCTCGATCAATCGGCGCTCCGATGTGGGACCCACTCGCCGATGCATAGGCCGGCGGCACGTGAGTTACGCGCCGGGGGAGATGAGCCGACCGTCCTGCACAACAACTGTTCCGGAAAGCATGCCGGAATGCTGGCGCTCGCCGTCGCGCTGGGCGCGCCTGTGGAGTCGTACCTCGAGCCGGATCACCCTGTGCAGGTCCGAATCAGGGCGGCGATTCTGACGTTCGCCGACCTGCCGGACGGTGGACTCAAGACGGCCGTGGACGGCTGCTCGGCTCCCACCTTCGCTCTGCCTCTCGATCGTGCGGCCCTGACTTTCGCCCGTCTGCTTGCGCCCGCGGGACCGCCGGAGCTGTTCCGAGCCTCCGCCCGACGCGTTGTCGCCGCCATGCGGGAACATCCCTTCATGATCGCCGGCACCGATCGCCTCTGTACGGCGCTGATGGAGGAAACCGGCGATCGGTTCGTGGCGAAAATCGGGGCCGAGGGTTTTTACGGTCTCGGCTACGAGCGCGATGGCCGCGGTGTCGGGATCGCGATCAAGGTGGCCGATGGCGATGGAGCCCGTGCCCGACACAGCATCGCCCTGAGGGTCCTGGAGGATGTGGGGATCCTGAGCGGCCCCCACGCGCAGCGACTGCGCGAACGGTTCGTCGGCGACCTCACCAACTGTAAAGGACTCAAGGTCGGACGGGTGCAACCGCTCTTCAATCTCGCCGTCGGGAAGCTGGTGGCCGGCGAAAGGCCCGTCCGGCTGGGGTAATCCGCCCCGGCCGGGGGCGAGGAAGAAATAATATGGTGGACCGCTCTGTTCAGGATGATGGAGTCCGGGAAGGAGATCGTCCTGGACGCCGGGAAGGGACGGGTGGAGTGGAAGGACATTCCGATGCGACCCGGAGGGAGTTCGAGGAGACGGCCCTGCCGCACCTCGATTCGCTCTACAACGCGGCGCTGAAGATGATCCGCGATCCGGCCGCTGCCGAGGACCTCGTCCAGGACACCTACGTGAGGGCATACAGGTTTTTTTCGAAATACGAACGCGGGAGTAACTGCAAGGCATGGCTCTTCACCATCCTGAAGAACACTTTCATCAATCGGTATCGAAAGGCGCGCAGCCAGCCGGAGTCGGTC
>JAZGDH010000443.1:0-2156 GCA_036477555.1 Acidobacteriota bacterium | reverse complement strand
GCCGGTTCACGAAGGCGATCACGAGGATGATCAGGCCCGCTCCGAGATAGATCAGCGGCACGAACGGGTAAGCGGGGACACGGTACGGACGTGGTCTGTGCGGCTCGCGCCGGCGCATGATGATCAGCCCCGCCACGGCCATCATGGGGAAGATCCCGAGTGAGAACCCGATGTAGGTCAGCAGCTGCTCGAAGCTCCCCAGCAGGATCAGGATCGACGCGCAGCCACCCTGCAGGAGGATCGAAGCCGTCGGCGTCCCCAGGCGCGGGTGTACGCGCGCGGCGAACGGCAGGAACATCCGGTCGCGTGCCATCGCGTAGTAGACGCGCGGCCCGATCAGGATGTAGGCGCTCAAAGACGACAGGAGCGCCACCCCGATCAATACCGACAGGAACGGCGCCGCGCCGGCCCCGAACAGATGCCGCGTCGCCGCCTCGCCGACGGCGATCTCCCCCGCGAGTTCCTCCGCCGGCGCCGCAAAGAAGAAAAGCAGATTGAGGGAGAGGTACAACACCGTCACCGTTCCGGTCCCAAACAGCAGCGCGCGTGGCAGGGTGCGCTCCGGTCGCTCGATCTCCTCCGCCAGGTAGGCGGCGGCGTTCCAACCGCTGTAGGCGAACATCACCCAGAGCATCGCCAGCCCGATCTCTCCCGGCCGTCCCGTCGCCCAGAACCCCGATGCGTGGCCGAGGAACGACCAGTCACCCGCTCCCGCGGCGAAGCCGGCTGTCACCAGCCCGCCCAGCAGCACGAGCTTCAGGATCGTCAGCCCGTTCTGCACCCTCGTCCCGGCCCGCAGGCCGGCGGCGTGAAGAAATGTCAGCGCGAGAACGATGAGGATGGCGACCCCCTTCCCGACGACCGGCGTATCCGGCAGCAGGCGGGCGGCCGTCAGGTAGGCGACCACGGCGACACCGGTCGCTGCGATCGGAGCCGAGAACCCGACGAAGAAGCTGATCCAGCCGGTCAGGAATCCGGCCAGCGGCCCGTAGATTTCGTGCAGGTACGCGTACTCGGCCCCGGCCCGCGGCATCATCGTGGCCAGCTCCGCGTAGCACAAAGCGCCGCAGGTCGCGATGAGGCCGCCGGCCAGCCAGCAGGCGATCACCAGCCAGCCACTCTCCAGGCGTTCGAGCATCAATCCGGTCGTCGTGAAGATGCCGGTGCCGATCATGTTGGCGATGACGACGCTGGTCGCGGTGCCGGGGCCGAGGCAGCGGCTGAGGCGCGGGGCGGCGGGATCCGGAGGAGGGCGGCGGGCGTCGGAGCCCGACGAAGGCTCAATCGTGCCGATCATGGGTCGAGGATATCAAGGACCGGTTGCCCGTGCAGAGATCGCGGGCCTGGTGATCCTCGAGAAAAATCCGTTGTCGAACATCCACAACATGAACACAGTGCGCTAGGTGATGAAGCACGGGGCGTTGTTCGAGGGGGACACTCTCGATCAGATCTGGCCGGAGAAGAAACTGCTGCCGCCGCTCTGGTGGTGCGGGAGCGACCCTCCGGCCGCCGGAGGCTGAGCCGCGCGGGGCTACGGGGCCATGCTATAATCACCAATTCAGCGGATCTACGTGGTCCCCCCCTGGAGCCCAGTTCGATGTTCGGCAGACGTTCCATAGCGCGCGACCCGTTTCGTCGTTCCCCTGGCTCGGCGACAACGCGCGCCCGCGCCAGTACCGCGGGAGCCCGGCCTTCTGTGCCTGGGCTCCCCGGAGCAAGGACGACCGGGACCCGAGGTGCCTCCCAACCGGGGCACCTCTTTTTTTATGTCCGGAAGTCGGCGCATGCACCGGGGGATCGGGCGGTTCAAGACGTCAGATGCGCGACGCCCGCCCATCCGGTCCGTATCGCCGGGGGGCGCTCGTGAAGCAGCATCTCATGAGTCTGGTCGGGCTGCAGCAGAAGATGATCGACATCGAGAGTATCGACGAGAAGATCGCGGCGATCCCGGCCGAGGTGGCGGCTCTCGAAAAAAGCCTGCTGGCGATGCAGCAGGAGATCGAGACGGCACGTGGTCAGCTCGATGAGCTGCAGGCGGATCGCCGCAGGCTCGAAGGGGATCTGCAGGCGGTCGAAACCAGGATCCAGAAATACCAGGCTCAGCTCGCCGAGATCAAGACGAACAAGGAGTACCAGGTGATGCTGAAGGAGATCGA
>JAZGDH010000442.1:0-2370 GCA_036477555.1 Acidobacteriota bacterium | reverse complement strand
CCCGTGTCCCACGGGCCACCCCGACGACGATCCCAACGCCCCCGAGAAGCCGTGCCTCGACGGGCAAGCATCGATACCGACCACCGACTTCATCACCGAGCTGGTGGCAAGCCGCGATGGACAGGTGGCGGCCTCGACCTTCGCCAACAGCCTGACCACCCCCGACCGCTACTGGGTCTACGATCCGTCGCTCCCGATCAGCGTTCCGGTGACCAGCCTGACGCCGGGCCCCTGCGCCGGCACGCCGCCGCTCTGCAACGGGACGTACCAGGATCTGGATGTCGGCTACCCGGTATCGCGCGGCTCCAGCACCCCGGCCCTACCGGAGATGTTCCTGGTGGATCGGACCGGCTCCGGCGGCGAGACGGATGTCTTCACCTATCCGCTCGGCCCGCCGGTGGGGGGATTCTCCACCGGTGTGCCGACGAGCGCCATCACGATCGCGCCGATCCCGCTGAACGGGTCGCCGTGCTATTTCTTCCCGCCGATCCCGTTCCCGGATCCAATCCCGATCCCGTGGCCGAGCGGCGTCACGCCGAACTTCAACCTGATGACGATGGATCCGCTGCAAGAGATCCAGGATCTCCTGATACCGATCATCGGTTGCCTGAACCAAGACACCATCCTGGTCCTGGATTTCCTCGACCTGCCATCCGACTGGAGCGCCAGCTGGAACCCGGGCGACTTGGGCAACGTCCCCCCGTGGGACGAGCAGCTCGACAGCCTCCTGTTCCTGCCGGTACAGCTGACGCCGGCGGCGGATTTCCGCGGCCACCAGATCCTGACGGCGCGGGTCTACCCGCAGGGGGAGCCCCCCGCGGACTACGCCACGATGTACCTGCGCGTGGAGCGGGCGTCCTGCGTCGCGGCGCTCTACGGGACCGACGACGTCGGGCAGAACCTCTACACGATCGATCCGACGACCGGCAGCGCGGCCCTGGTGGGCAACATGGGGATCCACGCTTCAGCTCTCGCCTCGGATCCTGTGAGCGGGGGGCTCTACGCCGGAACGGATTTCGGGCTCGCGGATCTCTACAAGGTGGATCCCGCCACCGGTGAGCCCACCCTGATCGGCGACGTCGGTATGGGTATCGTCGGAGTCCGGGGGATGAGCTTCGACGACGCAGGGACGCTCTACGCGGCGGTCGATGCGATCGCCGACGGCGGCACCGGCGGTGACAGCCTGGCGATCATCAACACCGCGACCGGCGTGGGAGTCGTCGTCGGGCCGTTCGGCGGCAACGTCGGTCTTCTCGGTGGCCCGGACGGCATCGAAGGGATCTCCTTCGATCCCTCGGGGCTGCTGTACGGCGCCTCCGCCGACGCCGGCGACGACATGCCGACCCTCTACACTATCGACACGGCCAGCGGTGCCGCCGCGCCGGTGGCACCCATCAGAGACGCCGCCGGGGATCCACCTGCCGGCGGGGTGACCGGCCTCGGGTTCGACGCCGACGGCACCCTCTATGGCGGCACCGGTGCGGGAACCGGAGATCTGATCGAAATCGACCCGGCGAGCGGCCTCTACATCCCGATCGGCAATTCGGTGGCCGGTACCATCGGCGGCCTCGCCTTCTCGGAGTGCCGCTGTCTCGCCGACGCCGACTGCGACGACGGGATCGTCTGCAACGGGAGCGAGACGTGCGATTCCGGCACCGGTCAGTGCCTGGCTGGCACGCCGCCCGATTGCGACGACCTCAATCCGTGCACGGTCGATTCCTGCGACGAGGCGTCCCTAGGGTGCGTCAACGATCCGCTCCCCGACAATACGTCGTGCGAGGACGGCCTCTTCTGCAACGGGATGGAGACCTGCCAGGCCGGCCTCTGCACGTCTGGTGCGCCGGTGACGTGTGACGACGTGAACCCCTGCACCATGGATAGCTGTGACGAGGGGACGAACATGTGCGTGAACACGCCGGGAACGACCCCGGGCCCGCTGGAGGAGACGGTGCGGGTGAGCCGCGACCCGGCAATCGGGGTGACGGCCGTGAACTGGGATGCGATCCCGGGCGCGGTGCACTTCAACACCTATCGCGGACAAATAGGCGGGGCCGACCCCGGCGTGATCGCGCTGGAGGGAGGTCGACTGCTCGGTCTGGCCGCCCCGTCGTACAACCACGTCTGCTTCGAAAGCGCCGACGAAGGGGGGAACGGGCCCACCACCTCGGAGGATCCATCGGATCCACCCGTCGGGACGTCCGACTACTACTTGATCGCGGGAGAGAACGAGTGCGGGGACGGATCATTGGGCAACGGCTCGGACGCCACGCCGAGACCTAACGACAACCCCTGCCCGACGCCTCCTTAAAGCGCCGAGACGGGCGGCCGGTGGACGACAAGAAACCCATGCCGCCGGAGGCGATCGCTTGA
>JAZGDH010000441.1:0-4368 GCA_036477555.1 Acidobacteriota bacterium | reverse complement strand
TCGGGAACCCGCACGGCCTCGCCGATGGGCCGGGGCGCGCGCTGGAGCTGCTGCGCCATCTCATCCTTCCCGCCTCATGCGTGGCCCTGACCGGCTGGGCGTTCGTCGCCCGCTACGCGCGGGCCGCGTTCCGGTCGACGATGGGGCGCGCGTTTTTAGTCGCGGCGCGTGCCCGGGGGTTGTCCCGCACCCGCGCCGCCGTGCACGTCGTCGCCGGAAGCGCCGTCCCGCTCATCACTCTCTCGGGCGCCCTGCTTCCAGGCCTCGTCAGCGGCAGCGTCATCATCGAACAGATCTTCTCCTGGCCCGGCGTCGGCCGCCTCTATCTCGGCGCGATCCAGGGACGTGATTATCCGGTCATCCTTTCCCTCACGCTCCTCTCGGCGGTCGCCGTGCTCGTCGGCCAGCTGCTGGTCGATCTGCTTTACGTCATCATCGATCCCCGGATGCGCACGGGACTGATCGCGGAGAAAGCGGATGGCTGAGCGAGGGCGGTCGATCATCCCGGGCGGACTGGCCGCCTGGTCACTCGTGGCCCTTATAGGCGTCGCACTCTGCGCGCCGCTGATCGCCAACGATCGCCCGCTCCT
The DNA here is from genome assembly GCA_036477555.1 of Acidobacteriota bacterium. Classification (GTDB taxonomy): domain Bacteria; phylum Acidobacteriota; class Polarisedimenticolia; order Gp22-AA2; family Gp22-AA2; genus JAPUIN01. The sequence goes on along the minus strand of JAZGDH010000441.1, from coordinate 3,778 downwards.
GGCGGTCATCGACGATCGTCTCGCCGCGCCGGCACTCGTCGATCTTCCGATCCTCGGCCCGCTGTTCGACCGCGCATCCATTCGAAGCGTCGCGTGGGAGACGCCCCGCGCCGGGGTCCGCACCTTGATCAGGGCGCCTATCCCCCACTCCTACCGGGGTATCCGCCTCGACGAGGCGCTGCTCCCCCCGGGGCGCACCCACCTGCTGGGCACCGACGCATTGGGGCGGGATCTGCTGGCCCGGCTGATCCATGGAACCCGTTCCTCACTGCTGGTCGGATTCGGAGCAACGGCGATCGCCCTCCTGATCGGTGGCGTGCTGGGCGGGTTGGCCGGAATGCGTGGAGGAACGCTCGACCTCGCGATCGTGCGGTTGGCGGACGTCGTCGCCTGCTTCCCGCCGTTCATCATGGCGCTGGCGTTCGTCGCCGCGGCAGGCCGGGGAGGGCTGCTCCCGATCGTCGCCGGCATCGCCCTGAATCGATGGACCGGAATGGCACGCTACGTGCGCGGTGAGATCCTTCGCCAGCGTGGCGAGGAGTCCTGGAGCGCCGCCCGATCGACCGGCGCCTCGCCGCTGCGGCTTGCAACCCGGCATCTGCTTCCGCTGCTCGCCCCGCCGCTCGCCGTCCTGGTGTCGTTCGGCGCGGCCCACGCCATCGTTCTCGAATCGAGCCTCAGCTTCATCGGGCTTGGCGTCGAGCCGCCCTCACCCTCCTGGGGGGTGATGCTGGCGGAGGCGCGACAGACGATCGACGCCGCCTGGTGGCCGGTTCTCTTCCCGGCCATCGCCCTGTTCACCGTTCTGGGCTGCCTGTGCGCCGCGGCGGAGAGGATGGCATCGGAAGGAGAGCGCGGCGCCGGCTCCACCGGCTAGGAGCCGGTCCGGGTATTGCGTGGGCTCGGGTTCGGGACGCCGCGCTGCCGGATGCGTGGTGCCCTCAGGGGGCGTGGCAGATGCGGTTCTTCCCGGACCGCTTCGCCTGGTACAGACCCCGATCGGCCGCGCCGACGAGATCGCCCGGACCGAATGCGTCGCCCGGCAGTACCGCTACGCCGATGCTGATCCGCGCACGAAGCGGAAGTCCCGGTTCGGACATCGTGATCGGCGCGCCCTCGACTTCCGCCCGCAGCGCCTCCCCCACTTTCATCGCCTGCTCGAGCGTCGCCTCGGGAAGGAGCACGGCGAACTCCTCGCCGCCATAGCGCGCCACCGTGTCGGAGCGGCGCAGCATCTTCGAGACCAACTGAGCCACGTGCCTCAACACCTGATCGCCCGCCTGGTGACCATGGGTGTCGTTGATCCGCTTGAAGTCGTCGATGTCGATCATCAGCAGCGCGAGCGAACGATCGGTCCGCCTCGAACGCGCCACTTCCTGCTGCAGAAGCGTAAGGAAATGGCGATGGTTCGAGACTCCGGTCAGCCCATCCTGCTCCGACAGCCTGCGGGTCGCCTGCAGGAGGCGCTGCGTCTCGACCGCCACGGCGGTCAGGTCGGCGCAGCGCTGCAGCACGTCGAAATCCTCCGGATCGTACGCGTGACGTCGACAGCTGCCGACCCGGAAGGCTCCCATCACGCGTCCCCGCGCATGCAGGGGAATGGTCATGTCGCTGCGCAGCCTGACCCGCCCCGGGACATCCTCGAACCGGAGCTCGGAGGTGGTGTCGTTGCGCCACATCGGGCGATCGCGCAGGATCACCCTGCCCATGAGGTGAGAATCGTCTTCAGGCAGGCTCTCCCCTTCCCGCGGAGGCTCCCCTCCCAGTTCCATCACCTCCCGGAGAATGATCCCCCCTTCCTCGCGGATCGCCAGGGTGGCGCCGTCGACGGGGAATAACCTGCCGAGGGCCTCCGTGATCTTCACCAGCACGGTGTCGAGATCGTCGGCCATCGCGCTGGCCGACGCGATCTCCAGGAAGCTGGCCAGGAACTGCCGATCGTCCTCTTCCGAACCGGCGGCCATGGGAACATCCCGCTCCGCCGCGGCAGCAGGATCGGGCCGGGCGGTGGCGGGGCGTGGCGGCACCGGGTAGGGGCGACCGAGGGCGAGCAGGGCGACAACCCGGCCGGCCCCCTTAAGCACACTGACTTCGCTGATCCCCTCCCCGGGCGGCGCGATGGCGACGGAGGCCAGACCGGCCCTGCCGGCCTCGATCGCGACACGGCCGGCGGTCATCCAGGCGGAAGCGATGGAGAGATCAGTCTCCGATTCAAGACAGAAGGCGATGAGAAGAGGCGCCCCGTCAACACCGCGATCCCGCTTTCCCGCGCCGGAGAGAACGGCCCGGATCTCGGCGAGATCCTCGACAGGGACGGCCCTGCAGGCAGGGGCACCGGCGGCCGGCGGGTGGCGGGATAGATCGAGCAGTGCCCGCAGCCGCCCGCCTTCGATCGGTTCGGACCGGAACGAGATGAACGGGGTGCCCGGTTTGAGAGGGGCTAAGGAAGCCACGTCGACCCCTGTGACGGATCGGAGTTCCCCATTAATTATGGAGTTCTCCGTTAATTTTGATGAGGTAAGGTTCAGCCGATCGGCGGCGCCGTTCGATCCGCACCGCCGGGACGATATCCGGCCGCATCGATCTCGACCTCCTCGAATCCGGAGGCGAGCACCACATCCGTGAGACGACGACGCTCGGCGACCGCCCCGGCCCTCGACAGGCCATCGGCATCCAGCTCGACCCGGGCGCTGCGCCCATGATAACGGACACGGACCTGCCGGTATCCGAGGGCCCGGACCGCCTCTTCGGCCCGCTCGACCAGCCCGAGCGCCTCGACGGTGACCGGAACAGACCTGGGGATGCGCGAGGCGAGGCAGGCCATCGCCGGCTTATTCCAGGTCGGCAGGCCGAGTTTTTTCGATACGGCCCTCGTCATCTCCTTGTCGAAGGCGGCCTCGATGAGTGGCGCCCGCACCCCCGCCTCTTTCGCCGCATCCATCCCCGGCCGCTCGTCACCCAGATCGTCGAGGATGGCGCCGTAGACGATCGCCCTCCCTCCGGAACGCGCCGCGATCGGCCCCAGAACGACGAACAGTTCGCGTTTGCAAAAATAACACCGCAGACCGTCATTCCTCAGGTATGCGGGGTCGGACATTTCTTCGGTCCTGACCAGGCGGTGGCGTACCCCGATGAGGCGCGCCAGGGACCTGGCCTGCTGGAGCTCCGACCGGGCGAGGGAGGGTGAGACGGCGGTGACGGCGGTCGCCCCGTCATACCCGAGGACGTCGCGAGCCACTTTCAGGAGCAGGGTGCTGTCGACACCACCGGAGAAGGCGACCAGACAGGGTCCTATATCCCCGATGACCCGCCGCAGATCGGCTTCCGCCTGCTCTAATCTGTCCATTCCTCGACCCCTCGCCCCGTCAGGAATTCCCCTCCCCGATTTTAGGGAGTTGAGGCCTGTCGTGTCAACGAAATGCACCGGCCCGGAGAAGGTCTCCGATTACAACTTTTTCCTGACAGTCCATGACCTCGGCCGTCTATGGGGCCACGGTAAGGAATAGATTGCCAGCTGGATGTTGGCTTGGCGGCAGGATGGCTTGTGACGACTGGGGGCGGGATGCGGGATGTTCACACTCCACTACGGGAAGGTCCTCCGGACACCGTCCGTCAAGGCGGTCTTCGGGCATCGGCGGCATGCTTTTGCCATCAGCCCCACAGCTCCTCCTGGCCCCGCCGAACCATTCCCAGATGCTCCGCCGCCCGCCGGGTGATCCGCCGTCCCCGAGCGGTGCGGTCGAGAAATCCGATCTGTAGAAGGTACGGCTCGTAGATC
>JAZGDH010000440.1:0-3430 GCA_036477555.1 Acidobacteriota bacterium | reverse complement strand
GCGAGGACCATTCCGCCGGGAGAGACCGGCTTCGAGAGGTGCTCGACGAAGTAGCCGGTGCCGGCGCCGAGATCGGCGACCGTCATCCCCGGCTCGAGGTGGAGCGCGGCCGCGACCTCGGCCGGCTTCTGCCACCCGTCCCGCGCCGGATCGTCGAACACCCGCACCCACTTCTTGACCTCGTTGAACGGGTGCCGGGAGGTCGCGTCGTGCGGGCCGCGCTCGCGTGGCGTCGGCGGCTTTTCCTCTTCCTGTGCCGGGGCGTGTCGCGCGACGGCCGAATCCCGCGCGTTGGCCCATGGTAGCGGCGCAAACCCGGTCAGCACGCCGCCGAGCAGGATCAAGCCACCCATCGGAAGGAGGGCCAGCGCCGCTGCGAGCACCACTGCCGGCGTCCCCCGCGTGCGCGGACGATCCGCCTCGCCAGTCTTCGGCGCGCGCGGACGATCCGTCCCGCCGCTATTCCGCACCGGTTTGTCTCTCGTTGGCAATCTCGAAGGCGAGATTGGCGAGGCGGCCGGCGAAGCTGACGAGCTGGTCGATCTCCATCTCTTCGTTCGGCTGGTGGTACGTCGCTTCGTCCCCGGGGGACCAGCCGACCGCATCGATCCCCATCAGCACGAGATCCTTCGCGAAGGTGCCACCGCCGCTGCCGATGACGCGCGCATCGGGAGCGTGCCTGAGGATCCGCTTCACGATCGGCGCCTCCGGCGAGACCTCGCACGGCAGCGCGTCGATCACGTTTTCCACGGTGACCGATGCATCGGGGAACCCGGAGATTCCGGCGATCGACTTTTCGGCCAGCGCCTGGATTTCCGAGCGGATCCCCTCGGCATTCTGGCCCGGCACATAGCGGATGTCGACGCTCGCATCGCAGTCGGCCGGAACCGCGTTCGGCGCAACGCCTCCACGGACCAGACCGACGTTCATCGTCGGGCCGCCCAGGACGGGGTGGTCCCTGTACTTCAGCTCGGGCCTCTCCAGGGCGGTCAGTATGCGGCTCATCGCCTGCACGGCGTTGACCCCCTTCGACGGATCCATCGCGTGCGCCTGTCGGCCCCGGACCCTGATCTTGACGAGCAGGCGCCCCTTCTCGGCGACATTGATCTCCCTCATGTTGCCGGCGATATACGGGATGATGGCGTCGGTGCAGCGGATCAGTCCCTGCTCGATCAGGTAGGGGAGGCCGACACCGATGCCGACCTCTTCGTCACCCACGGCGCCGAAGGTGAAGGCGCCGGGGATCGATTTCTCGTGTGCCTTGAGAATCCGGAGCGCCGCGAACGAGGCGGCCAGCGGACCCTTGTCGTCCAGCACGCCGCGGCCGAACAGCTTGCCGCTTTTCTCGAACGGCTCGAATGGAGAGAAGCGCCAGTCGGATGGGGCGCCGGACGGCACGACGTCGGTGTGCAGCAGGACCAGCAGTCGCCGGTAACCGGGGAGGCCGCGACCAACCGTCGCCAGCAGATTATCGCGCCCCGGCACCTTCGCGTGGGTGGTGCACTTGACACCGATCCGCTTCAGTTCCTCGGCGAGAATCGCGGTGACCTTTCCCTCCTGGCCGGGGGAGGTCAGTCCGTCCGGCCCTTCGCCGGGAAAGTCGCTCTCGATGTAGTTAACGGTCCGCTCGCGGCAGATTCGGAGCGTCAGATCGACGATGAATGGCCGCAGTCCGACCGCTTCATCCAGGATCGCCCGAGGATCCGGCAACGACACTGTGCTGACCATGATGGCGGAGAGACTATATGAGGTTGGGAATCGGGATCAAGTGCGGCTTCTGCGTGCGGCCCGAAGCCCGCCGCTTATCGCGCGCGAGCGGGGCTCAGCGCCAGTCACCGGCGGCGACGTACGCCCCCCAATCGATCGGCAGGATCGACCGGCCCGACTCCCGCCGGGCTTCGAGCAGCCCGACGCTCGCGGCGCGCATCGCCTCGGCCGTCTCGAGCCCCGACAGTCTTCCTTCGTACAGTTCCTTCAGCCATGCGAGCGAGGCCTCCTCGCCGGTCGGCCACAGGCCCATGATCAGCGTCCCGGCGCCCGCCTTCTCGAACGCGTGCCGCAGGCTGTCGACGCGCGCGCCGTTCGTCGCTCCGTCGAGCCCTGATCCGGTGGCCGCTAGGACCGCCCAGTCGATGGCGGACAGATCGAGAGATGCGATCTCTTCCGCGGTCAGGATGCCATCAGCGCCACCCGCCGGCGCTTCACCCGTATAGGTGAGGTTCGCGCCGGCCAGGGCGAGTCCCGACAGAACGTGCGGCAGGTCGGCGACCGCAGCCGGCGTGGCATCCAGGATCGATCGGCAGGTCTCCGGGGCGAAGAAGCTCCGCGTGGAGAGATGAAGAACGGCATGCCGGGGCGCCAGCGTCCGGAGCGCCTCTTCGGTCGCCCGTTTGTCCGTCAGCATCGTGATCGGCGGGGCGTCTCGGCGGCCGGTCGATTCCTCTCTCGGCGCCTTCTTCCAGATGTCGGCGATCGCCTTCGCTTCGTCGCGCGATCCGGGCAGCGCCTCGAAGGTCATCGATCGGAGATCGGCACAGGAGGCTCTCGATCCTTCGCCGCCCGGCGCTGATTCGATCTCGGCGTCGAAGTCGGCTCCGCCGAGCGCGAGCAGACCGCGCGGGCCGTCATGGCGACGGGACGCGCGAACCAGATCGCGTTCGGCCGACAGGTAGTGCAGCAGCGGACCGGTCTCGACGAGATATCTTCCGGATTCGACCGGGAGGGTCGCGAAGCTGACGAGCGAGATCGCGCCGTCCGGGACGATGAAGATGCGCCGCGCCCCGGCGAGCAGGGGCGCGACCGGATCCCAGATCGCCCGTCGCAGCTCGGTGGCCGCATCGACGTAGGTCCGCTCCGCCACCTCATCGACTCCGGGCCGCTCGTCGGGAATCATCACGGCGAGTTCCCGGACGCGGCCGATGAGGGGATCAATCCGATCGGCCTCTCCGAGGGGAATCGCCTCGGGCTCGGTGCTGCCGGCGGTCAGCGTGAGCACCAGGTATGAATGGCGCGGGCCCGGAGCGGCCCCCTCTTCGGGCGGACGGTTCGAGACACGTTCATAACGGACGAAGGCGATCACGGCGCTCTCGGCCGGCAGCGCGGCGCTCACCTGCGTCAGGCCGATGGCGATTCCCCGGCGCCGTGCGGAAGAGGATGCCGCGTCTCCCGCCAGCTGGTCGAACGCCGCGGTCCGCGAGCGGATCACCTTGTCCCACACCTGCCGGACGGCATCCGCCCTCACCGTGGGGGCGGCCTGCTGGGCCGCAGGCTTCGCGTTTTCCTGTTCGTTTTCCCCGGATTCCGCTGCATCTTCTTCCCCGGACTTCTCGTCCGGCGCAGCATCCGCTCCCTGTTCAGATTCTTTCTCCGGCAAGACGGCCACTTCGTCATCATCGTCGGGCGTGGCGGCCGACGCTTCCTCCCGATTGTC
>JAZGDH010000044.1:0-7146 GCA_036477555.1 Acidobacteriota bacterium | reverse complement strand
GCGATCCGTCGCCAGGATGACGTTCCCGGGCTGGAAGACGACGTCTCCGGCTGAGCCATTCTGGAACGTCACCCGGAACGCGACGAAACGCTGCGGTCGACCGGGCGGTGTGCCGAACGGATCGCCGAGCTGGGGGTCGATGTCCGCGATGAACGCGAACCGATCATGAGGCTCGAGATGATCCAACAAGACCGTGAGCCCAAGGAGGACGAAGCGGCTGGGCGCCGGATGATCGGCCGGCGGGGGAGCCTTCTTCACGTAGGGGCCGGGAACGATCCGGTAGGGGGGCGGCGGCTTCTTCCTGGCGGTCGCCGCGGGCGCCGCCGCGAGCAGAATCGCGACGGCGAGCAGGCAGCGCCCCAGCGGGGTCGAGATCGCGCGCAATGTTTCGTCTTCCCCCGGAATGAAAAAGGCAGCCGTGCGGCTGCCTCGGATCAGACGCTCATGTCGGCGCGTCGGGGCGCCCGGTCGAACCTAGTGATTCGTTTCGATGTCCTTCGGGGAGGCCCTGATGATGAAGACCTCCTCGGTGCCATCCGGGTTGCGCTTGACGACGCGATGCAGGAGGACCCGCTTGTTGTCCTTCATGGCGACCATGCTGCTGACGGTGATGTCTTCCGAGAGAGGCTCGTCCTTATCCTCCGGGCTGATCCTCTGCTTCAGCGGCTTGAGGCTCCAATCTTCGATCTTCATCGCGTCGTTCCTCCTCCGCGCCCGCCGGTACAGCACGTCACGGGGTTTCGCTGACTCACACGGTTTATATACCTCAGGCTGGCCGGGCCGTCAAGGTCGATATCGTAAGCAAATCCCTGCATTTGTGTCGGTTGGACTTGCATTTTCGACGAACGCGTTCGCGCGTGCGCACCGCCGATTTCGGGCACCGCGTGGGGCAATCCCCGGCAGTCCTTTTTTGATAGACTCGTCGCGTTCCATGGAGAGGGGACGATGCGTAACGCCGTCATCGTGGGTGCATGCAGAACGGCGATCGGCAAGTTCCTCGGATCGCTGCGGAGCAAGACCGCACCCGAGCTGGGAGCGCTCGTCGTGGCCGAGTCGATCCGGCGCGCCGGGGTCGACCCCGGCGATGTCGACGAAGTGATCATGGGGAACGTCGTTTCGGCCGGGCTGGGACAGAACCCGGGACGACAGGCAGCGCTCAAGGGGGGCCTGCCGGTGACCGTTTCCGCCATGACGATCAACAAGGTGTGCGGCTCGGGACTCCGGGCGGTGTCGCTCGCGGCGCAGGCGGTACGGCTCGGCGATCACGACGTCGTCGTGGCCGGCGGCATGGAGTCGATGAGCAACACCCCGTTTCTGGTGTGCGACGCCCGCGAGGGGATGCGCCTCGGCCACGGAGAGATGGTCGATTCGATGATCCAGGACGGCCTGTGGGACGTCTACGAGAATTTCCACATGGGCTGCTGCGGCGAGGCAGTGGCCGAGGCGTACGACGTGCCGCGCGCGGCGCAGGACGAATACGCGTTCAACAGCCACATGAAGGCGATCGCCGCAATCGACGCGGGAAAATTCCGGGAGGAGATCCTCCCGGTCGAGGTGAAGCAACGCAAGGGGCCGCCACTGCAGTTCGAGGTCGATGAGGCCCCACGCCGGGAGACCTCGATCGAGGCGCTGTCGGCGCTGAAACCGGCATTCAAGAAGGACGGCACGGTCACGGCGGGGAATGCTCCGGGCGTGAACGACGGCGGGTCGGCGGTCGTCGTGATGTCGGAGGAGCGGGCGAAGACCGGAGGCCACCAACCGCTGGTCGAAATCACCGCCTACGCCACGAGCGGTATCGAGCCGAAGATGGTGATGATGGCCCCGGCCGAGGCGATCCGCCGCGTGCTGAAGAAGGCGGGCTGGGGGATCGACCAGGTCGATCTGTACGAGATCAACGAGGCGTTCTCGTCCCAGCTGGTGGCGCTGATCCGAGAGCTGAAGCTCCCTGCCGACAGGGTGAACGTCCATGGCGGCGCGGTGGCGCTCGGCCATCCGATCGGGTGCAGCGGCGCGCGGGTCCTGACCACCCTGATCCACGCCCTTAAGGACCGCAAAGCCGACAGGGGCGTCGCGGCGCTCTGCCTGGGCGGCGGCAATGCCGTGGCGATGGCGATTCGCACCCTCTGATGCCGGCGGAGACCTGGACCTTCCTGCCGGAGCGCGACGACCTCTCGCGACTCGCGGACGACGAGAAGATCGACTGGCTGGAGGGCAGGATCCACCGCATCCTGATCATGCCGATCCGCGAGATGCGCCGGATCGGCAGGGCGGCGCAGCGTGGCTTCCCCCATCCGCCGGCCTCCTACTGGAACCTCGCGATCGTGACCCTGATCTGCTCCGGGATCGAGGCGCTGGGCCACCATCTCCACGGTCGCAAGGCGGTGCGCAGCGGAAGCGTCCGCGACTTCCGGGAGTTCGTCGACACCTACATGCCGGATTACTCAGCGGCGAAGGACGATATCTACGGAGATTTCCGCTGCGGGCTGGCACACTCGCTGGTGACGCGGCGCGGGAGCATCGAGGAGCGGCTCGCACGACCGTACATTCGCGACCGGCGCGGCCACCTGCGCATCGATCTGGATCGGTTCTTCCAGTGCTTCGTGACCGCGGTCGAGAGCTACTTCATCGCCGTGCGCGAAAGCAGCGCACTGCGGCAGAGGTTCCTGGACCGATTCGACGCTTCCAACCGGTTCTGGATCGATAAGAAACCGCGGGGAGGGCGCTGAGATGAGCGCGAAGTCCGGAAGGATCGGCACGATCGGCGTCGTGGGAGCCGGCCAGATGGGCTGCGGGGTCGCCCAGGTGAGCGCCATGGCCGATCTTCGTGTGGTGCTTCAGGACACGGAGGAGGGGATCCTGGAGGCGGCGAAGAGAGCCATCGACGCCAGTCTTCAGGTTGGAGTCGACAAGGGGAAGATCTCGCAGATCGACAAGGCGACCGCCCTTCAGCAGATCGGGACCACCACGAAAATGGACGACCTGGGCGCCTGCGATTTCGTCATCGAGGCGGCGACCGAGAGCCTGCCCTTGAAACAGACGATCTTCGAGTCGCTCGACGGCATCTGCCGCAAGCCGGTCGTACTGGCCAGCAACACCTCGTCGATCTCCATCACCCGCCTGGCGGCCGCCACCCGCCGCCCCACTCGGGTGATCGGGATGCACTTCATGAACCCGGTCCCGGTCATGAAGCTGGTCGAGATCATCGCCGGCCAGCGCACCGAGGCCGCTGTAGTCGAAGAGACGCGCACGCTCGCCACGAAGCTCGGGCAGACGCCAGTCATTTCGCAGGACCTGCCAGGCTTCATCTCCAACCGGATTCTCATGCCGATGATCAACGAGGCGATCTGCGCGCTGTTCGAGGGGGTCGGCACCAGGGAGGACATCGACGCGGTGATGACGCTCGGTATGCGGCACCCGATGGGCCCGCTTGCGCTCGCGGATCTGATCGGACTCGACACCTGCCTGGCGATCATGGAGGTGCTGCACGAGGGGTTCGGCGATTCGAAGTACCGACCCTGTCCCCTCCTCCGGCGGATGGTCGACGCCGGCCTGCTGGGCCGCAAGACCGGCCACGGCTTCTACGAATACGGGAACGCACCGAAGTGAATCCCGCGGCCGGCCCCCAGGCGCGCCCGCGCGGCCGACGCCCCGCCCCCGCTGGCGCGCCCCGCCGCCGGCGTGCGCGCTCCACGCGCCCCGAAGAACCGCGTTCCCCCCCGCCGCCGATCGCGGTCCTGATCGATCGCATCCTGCGATCCGAGAAATTCGGTGACTCCGTCGTGCACGTCACGTCGGTACCCGCGCAGCCTGCGGAGTTTCGCGATATCGCGCGCCCGCTTCCGGAGCCGCTCCGTCGCGCCTGCACCGATCTGGGGATCGATCGCTTCTTCTCGCACCAGGCTGAGGCGATCGACGCCATCCGGTCGGGCGGAGACGTCCTCACCGTCACGCCGACCGCCAGCGGTAAGAGCCTCGTCTACCTGCTGCCCACGATGGAGGCGGCGCTCACCCGCCCCGGCGCGCGCTCTCTTTATCTGTTTCCCTTTAAGGCCCTGGCGCAGGACCAGATGCAGGGGATCCGCGAGATGGCGGCGGCTGCCGCGCGGCGCGGCGGCGTCGTGCGCCGGCAGGGCGATCTGCCGGGCACCGGGCGTCCGATCAGCGCCGCGATCTACGACGGCGACACGCCGGACTCTCAGCGCCGCCGGATCAAAGCCGATCCACCCGACATCCTGATCACCAACCCCGACATGCTCCATCTCGGCATCCTGCCTCACCACGAGGACTGGCGCGTCTTCTTCGGCAATCTCGAGACGGTTGTGGTGGACGAGCTGCACGTCTACAAGGGGATCTTCGGGACGCACCTGCATCACATCATGCGTCGCCTGCGGCGAATCGCCGCGCGGCACGGCAGCCGGCCACATTTCATCGCGTCCTCGGCCACCGTCGCGAACCCCGGGGAGCTCGGGGAGGCGCTCACCGGCCGCCCCTTCAAGGTGGTCGAGCGCAGCGGGGCGCCACGCGCCGCTAAGCACCTGATCTTTCTGAACCCCCGCACCAGCCCGTACACCGCTGCGACGAATCTGCTGGCATGGGCGCTGGACGATGGATATCGCGCCATCGCGTTCACCAAGGCGCGCAAGATCACGGAGCTTCTGCACTCGTGGCTGCTGCAGGCGGCGCCGCGCCACAGGGGTCACGTGAGTGCCTATCGCTCGGGATATCTCCCCGAGGAGAGGCGCGAGATCGAGAAGCAGCTGTTCGAAGGGAGCCTGCAGGGAGTGATCGCCACCAGCGCGCTGGAGCTCGGGGTCGACATCGGCGGGCTCGACGTCTGCATCCTCGTGGGCTATCCGGGCAGCATCGTCTCGTCGTGGCAGCGGATCGGACGCGTGGGCCGGGAGGATCGGCCATCGCTCACCGTTCTCGTCGCCCTGCCCGATGCACTCGACCAGTATTTCATGACGCACCCGGACGAGTTCCTGAACCGTGGCTTCGAGAAGGTGATCTTCGATCCGGCGAACCCGGTCATCACGCGCGGTCATCTGATCTGCGCGGCGGCCGAAACGCCCCTGGAGGATCCGGCCGACCGGGAGTTTTACGATGATGCAACCTTCGAGCGGATCGAGGAGATGGAAAGAGACTCCTCTCTCGCACGCGATGCCTCCGAGCGGCGCTGGTACTCGCTGCGGCGCCGGCCCCAGCGGGACGTCAACCTGCGCTCGATCGGGAACAACTACACGATCGTGGACGAAGACAGGGATCGCGTCATCGGGACGATCGATGCGGTGCGCGCCTTCCACGAGACCCATACGGGGGCCGTCTACCTCCATCACGGCCAGCAGTATCTCGTGCGCGAGCTCGACACCGACAAGCGCCGGGTGCGCGCCGCGGCGGTCGACGTCGAGTACTACACCGAGGTCCGGAGCGAGAAGGAGACCGAGATTCTCGAGACCCTCGAGTCGCGCGTCATCGGTCCGTTCGAGGCCAGCCTGGGTCGGCTCAAGGTCAGAGAAGAGCTGACGGGATACGAGAAGCGGCGCCTTCTCGGGCGCGATCGCCTGGGGTTGTATCCGTTGTCACTTCCTCCCCTGATCTTCGAGACGGTCGGCCTGTGGATCCACCTGCCGGACGTCCTGCGCGAGATGGTGCTCGAGATGGAGGGTCACTTCATGGGGGGAATCCACGCGGCAGAGCACTCGATGATCTCGCTCTTCCCGCTGCTCGCCATCTGCGATCGAGGCGACATCGGTGGCATCTCCTATCCGATGCACGCCCAGGTCGGTGGGTCGGCGATCTTCATCTACGATGGCCACCCCGGCGGGTTGGGGCTGGCAGCCAGGGGATTCGAGGGGCTCGAGGAGCTGCTCAACAGGACCGCCGACCTGCTCACTTCATGCCCCTGCGAGATCGGCTGCCCGTCCTGCGTTCAGTCACCCAAGTGCGGTAACGGCAACAATCCGCTGGACAAGGGGGCGGCCCGACTGATCCTCGATACGCTCACGAGCCGCCGGCCGTTGCCGCTGCTCCCCTTCGGGGCAGAGAAACGATCGATCTCACAGAAGGCGCCCGAGCCGGCTCTTCAGGAACCGGCGGGAGCGCCCCCGGCCGAGACCACCGTGTCGCGGCGCCCGGCCGTTCAGGCCATGGGAAGGGGGGAGGAGTCCGAGCCGCTCCCCTCACCGCGTTCGCGCGGAGGGAGGGACCGCGCTCCGAAACGCGAGCCGACGCTGTTCTTCGATCTGGAGACGCAGAAGAGCGCCGAAGAGGTCGGGGGATGGAAGAACATCTCCGAGATGAAGCTGGCGCTGGCCGTGACGTACAACGACATCAGCTCACAGTTCAGGACTTACCGCGAGGAGGATGTCGACCGGCTGCTCCTCGATCTGGTGATGGCCGATCGGGTCATCGGTTACAACATCGACCGATTCGACCTCATCGTCCTCAAGAAGTACACCGACTGGGATCTGACGCGGGTCCGCACCTTCGACATGCTGGCCGACATCTACCGCAAGCTCGGGTTCCGGCTCAAGCTGACCGACCTGGCGGTGACGACCCTCGGGATCGGAAAGAGCGCCGATGGATTGCAGTCGCTGAAGTGGTGGAAGGAGGGGCGGGCCGATCTGGTGGAAGAGTACTGCCGCCGGGATGTCGAGGTGACACGCGATCTCTACCAGTTCGGGGCTTCCAACGGATACCTCCTCTACCCGGATCGGGAAGGCCGGTCGATCCGCCTGCCGGTCGAATGGAAGTGAGCCTTAGCGCTTGCCTCGCCCCCCGGGACGTGATACAAAATCGCCGCTTCGAAGAGCCGTTGCAAACCTGTTAGGGGGAGATCACGCATGAACCGCACGGAACTGATCGACGCGATCGCCCGCGAGACCGACACTGATAAGAAACAGGCCAAGACCTTCCTGGAAGGCTTTACCCGGGTCGTCGAGACCGAGATCAAGGGGGACGGCGAGATCCCTCTGCCCGGACTCGGCAAATTCAAAGTGGTGAAGCGCAAAGCCCGCACGGGCCGCAACCCGGCCACCGGCGAGCCGATTCAGATCCCCGCCAAGACGGTCGTGAAGTTCTCGGTCGCCAAGGCGCTCAAGGAACTGATCAAGAAGTAGCGGCGCTTCAGCCGGGAACCAGCAGCAG
>JAZGDH010000439.1:0-2126 GCA_036477555.1 Acidobacteriota bacterium | reverse complement strand
CAAGAGCGCCACGATCACGAGTCTGATCAAGAAGGAGTTCTGGCGGCTGTTCCCCGCAGGCAATCAATCGATCCGCCCCGAGCGAGGCGCCCGCGTCGTCGGGAGGCCCGATGAGCGCTGACACGGTAGTGTTGAACGCCGTCAGGGAGATCGTTCCGCCGCCCTGGCGGATTGACGACCCGGCGGCCGTCAGCCGCCAGATGGAGGCGGTCCGCGCCCTGGCGCGAAGCAGGAACGCCATCCTCCTGGCCCATAACTACCAGCTCCCCGAAATCCAGGAGACGGCCGATTTCGTGGGGGACTCACTCGGTCTGGCGCTTCAGGCGGCCCGGACGGATGCCGATCGGATCGTCTTCTGCGGCGTCCATTTCATGGCCGAATCGGCCAAGATCCTCAATCCGGAAAAGAAGGTGCTGCTGCCGAACCTCTCGGCCGGGTGTGCTCTCGCCGATTCGATCACCGCCGAATCGCTGCTGCAGTGGAAGGAGCGTTATCCCGACCACACCGTCGTCACCTACATCAACAGCAGCGCCGAGGTGAAGGCGCTCTCCGATATCTGCTGCACTTCAGCGAACGCCGTCTCGGTGGTGCGCAGCATCTCGAACCGCCGCATACTGTTCACACCCGATCGGAATCTGGGCGCGTGGGTGGCACGCCAGGTGCCGGAAAAGGAGATCGTCATCTACGACGGGGTCTGTCCGACTCACGACGTGCTGCGCGACGCCAGCGTCGCGCGCGTTCGATCGAGCCACCCCGAGGCGGTGGTGATCGCCCACCCTGAGTGCCGCGAAGACGTTCTGGCGCTGGCCGATGAGGTCTGCTCGACGTCGGGGATGATCGCGGCGGTGGAGCGACATCCGCAGGCGCGCACCTTCATCGTCGCCACCGAGTGGGCCCTGTTGCATCAGCTGAAGAAGCGCTATCCCGGCCGTGAGTTCCTGTCTGCGGACGGCTGTATCGGCTGCCGGCTCCACTGTCCTTACATGAAGATGATCACCCTGGACGGGGTCGAGCGATCCCTGAACGAGGATATCTTCGAGATCGAGGTCCATCCCGAGGATGCCGACGGCGCGCGGCGATCCCTCGAGAGGATGATGGCGGTGCCCCGGGACAACTGAAGCAGCCGCGGCCGCCCACAGGCCCCGTGAGCGTGGCCCGGCCCGGCATACGGACAGGCCCCCCGGTGATCGAGCCGCCTGCGCCGGATTGACCGGGCGTCGACCATTGACTAGAATTCCGGCGCCTCATGACCTACCTTTGTCCCGGCAGCGCACGTTTCCACAATTAAGGTGACTCCGGCCGAGACACGATGGAAGCCAGCAGGCATCCCAGCCCGGGCCGCGGCCCGGCGGCGGCGCGCAAACCGGCCCGCAAGATCGTCTACGCATTCGTCATCGTGCTCGGCGCGATGGGGTTGCTGCCGCTCGGCCTCGCCGCCTTCAAGCTGATCAATATCAGCCGCGAATCGCTCGTGACCTCCCAGCAATCGGTGCAGCTCCAGGTGGCGGCCTCGACGGTCCGCCAGCTGAATGCCGTCGTAGACGGAACACAGGACCAGATGGAGCGGCTCGCCGAGGCGATCGACGCGATGCCGCGAAGCAGCGGTTCCCCGAGGCTCTCCTCGGCCTCCGGCACCAGCCTCCTGAACGATTTTCTGGGGGACGATCTGCTGCTTCTCCGCTATATTCCGCGCCGCGGGCGCTCGGACGAGGCTCGCCGGCCGCGCTTCGAGCCACACGCCGTGGTCGAGGAGGCGATCAGCGCCGGCCTCAAGGTGGCGCTCGGGGGACGACCCCTGGTGAGCGACCCGGCACCGTCGCGTTCCGGGGGCGCCGACATGACAGTGCTGGTGGTCACCGTGCCGGTCGGATCACCGCAACCCGAGGGTGTTCTGGCGGGGGTCTTCGACTTCGATACCTTCTGGCAGCCGCTGATCGGCGGCCGGCGACGCGACTACACGATCTACGCGCTCGACGGGAGCGGCAGGCTGTTCGCCGCTCAGGATGAGGGCGGTATCCTGAAAGACTCCGAGTATCAGTCGTTCGGTGTCGTGCAGGAGTTTTTGCAATCGCGCGGTTATTCGGCTCTGACGACCGAATTCGTCCTGGAGCAGGCCGGCGAGCCGG
>JAZGDH010000438.1:0-2575 GCA_036477555.1 Acidobacteriota bacterium | reverse complement strand
TGCTGGCCATCACGTTTGCGATGCAGGGCGCGTTCGTGGGCTTCTTTCTCTATCTTCGCAGGCGCGCGAAGCGCATCGCGGACATCGACCTCGAGACTGAATGGTCGGAGGTCCAAAGGTCGCCGAGAAGATCATGACTGACTGGATGGGACTCCCGGCGCTCGCCTCGGCTCACGGCGGGCAGATCGACAGCCTGATCGGCTGGATACACGTGTTCATGCTCGTCCTGTTCGTCGGGTGGGGAGGGTTCCTCGCCTACTGCCTGGTCCGTTTCCGGGCATCGCGGCATCCGGTGGCGGACTGTACGGGGGTCACGTCGCACGCGTCGCACTATTCCGAGATCGGCGTGGCCGTGGTCGAAGCGGTTCTCCTGATCGGTTTCGCGATCCCGCTCTGGGCCGCGAGGGTCGATCAGTTCCCCCCGGAGAGCGAAGCGCTGGTCGTTCAGGTCACCGGCGAGCAGTTCGCCTGGAACGTCCACTATGCCGGCCCCGACAGGGTATTCGGCCGCACGGACATCAACCTGATCGACCTCCAGGTGAACCCCCTGGGACTCGATCGCTCCGATCCTGCCGCGAAGGACGACGTCACGACCCTCAATCAGCTCTATCTGCCGGTGAACAGGCAGATCATCGTGAGGCTCAGGAGCAAGGACGTCATCCACAGTTTCGGCGTGCCCGAGCTTCGCGTGAAGCAGGACGCCATCCCCGGCCTCACGGTTCCCGTCTGGTTCGTCCCCACCGTCACGACCGCGGAGATGCGGACCCGAACCGGGAATCCCGAGTTCCAGTACGAGATCGCCTGCGCGCAGCTCTGCGGGCTGGGCCATTACCGGATGCGGGGATTTGTCACCATCCAGACCGCCGAGGAATTCCAGCAGTGGATGGAGGAGAGGGTCAAGGAGGCGGCCGAGGCCGCACTTAACCCCTTCCTGTAGGCCGCCTCCGCTGAAGCTTCGGCGCGCCAAGCAGACCACTAGCGATTCCTGCCCGCATCCCGTCACAGGATGGACTGCGGCGGCCTGTTCCGAGTTTTCCTCAACCTAACCGAAGAATTTCGGGGTCGGCATCCGCGCGCGGATCCGTTCGAGCTCGTCGACGGTCACGCGGTCGAGGCCGCTCTTGCGGCAGGACTCCTCGACGGCCCTGACGACCATGCCCCTGACGAACGCAGGGATCTTCTTCATGCGCGCGGAGGCCGCATCGTCCCACGCGATCGTCGCCGGCGATTCGGGGCCGTACTCGATCGCGGGAGTTCCCTGCGCCCCCGCGACGGACGCACGGCCGCGGATGGCGAGAAGGGGGGACCCGGCGAACTTGCCGGGGATGTGGGTGCAGAGGGGGTCTTCGGCCATGAGATCGCCGGTCATGCCGTAGGCCCGGGCACGGCAGCCCCCGCAGTGGGCGTTCATCTCGCAGGCCCCGCACCGTCCCCCGAGCGAGGAGCGGCGGCGAATGTCGGTGAACACCTCCGATGACGTCCAGAGGTCCGCGAGAGACGACCCGCGAAGGTTTCCGGCGAAGACCGGGAGGTAGGGGCAGGGCGTGACATCCCCGTTCGGCCGTATCCCCATGTAATGCGTACCCGCCGGGCACCCGCCGGCCCCTCCGGAGTAGGTCCTGATCTGGGGCAGACCGGGCGATTCGGCATCCGTCGGCATCGGATCGGTCTCGGCGCCGGCATTCTCCAGAACGGTCTTGATGTAGTGCGGAGCGCACTTCGCGTTCACGAGCATCCGGCGGTTGTACTTCTGCTGGATTCGGTAGAGAGAGGCGAGCACCTCGTCGTACTGCGCGGGGGTCATGTCCGAGACGAACTGTCCGCGCCCCGTCGGCACCAGGAAGTAGAGGTTCCACACCTTGGCGGCGAGGCGATCGTGCACGAAGTCGGCGATCGCGTCGAGCTCGCCGAGATTGTGCGAGCCTGCGGTCGTCTGCACGATGAAGGGGAGCCCGGTCGTGTTGAGGATCTGCGCTCCCTCCACCGTGTTCTGCCAGGCGCCACGCACCCTCCTGAAGCGGTCGTGACGATCCGGATCGAGCGCATCGAGGGAAAGGGACAGTCCCCGTGCTCCGGCCTCCGCAAGGCGCCGCGCCACGTTCTCCGTGATGCGCACGCCGTTGGTGCCGACGACGACCCAAAGTTCACGCTCTGCCGCGCGCCGGACGATCTCGAGGATGTCGCGCCGTAAGAGCGGCTCGCCGCCCGTCAGGATCGTGAGGCATTCGGGCGCGAAGGCGGCGATCTCGTCGATGACCCTGAAGCACTCGTCGGTGCCGAGCTCGCTCCGGTCCGCGAAGTTCTCCGTGCGGACCAGAGGCGCGCCGCCGGCGTCGAGATAGCAGTGCTCGCAGGCGAGGTTGCAGCGGTAGGTGAGGTTCCAGGAGATGATGTAGGGCCGGGTGAACGGGCTCGTGTTCGGATGGGGCACGTTCATCTCGATGACGGTGCCTCACATACCGAAGAAGTCGCGGGCCGCGTCGAGGATCTTCTCGTCCACTTCGAGGGCCCCTCTCTCTCGGGCGAATCTCTCGATGCCGGTCCGCGCCATGGGGCGGACGAACGCGGGGATGTT
>JAZGDH010000437.1:0-12978 GCA_036477555.1 Acidobacteriota bacterium | reverse complement strand
TTGTCGCGCGGCTTGAGGATCGAAGCAGGCAGCTCGCGCAGCCGACCCCGGCGCGCGGACGGTTCGCGCACGAACGAGGGGGTGTCGGGATATCGAGAATCGATCACGGTTCTCCCGGAGGCGATCGGGCGCCGTCAGGGAACCAAGCAAGGGTCATGCCGACACCACGGCCGGCCGATGTCGGGCCTCCGCCACGCCGCGTGCGTGGGGTACGGCGCGATCGTGCATGGCAAGGAAGGGGTCCGGATCGGACTCGCCTCGCCCCACGTGTCCGCTTCCGGACGGGACACGATCGGGACCGGCGCGGTCAATCCGGCGTGGGCGGAGAGGCGTCAGGGGGAACGGCGCGGCGAATCGACGAACGCCCGGCGTCCAACGACGCGGATCGGATCCGTAAAGAAGAAGCCGATCGCCTCGGAGTAGAGCCGATGCTCCTGTTCCAGGATCCTCGTCGACAGGCTGCCCACCGAATCGTCATCGAGAACAGGCACCACCGCCTGCGCCAGGATCGGGCCGGTATCGACCCCTTCATCCACGAGATGAACGGTGCAGCCGCTCACCTTCACGCCGTGGGCGAGCGCATCTTTGGCCGCCTGGCGTCCCGGGAAGGCCGGCAGCAATGACGGATGAATATTAAGGATCCGGCCACTGTAGTGACGCACGAACCAGGGGGAGAGGATGCGCATGTAACCGGCGAGACAGACCAGGCGGACGTCCCTGGCGTCGAGCCCCTCCGCCATCCGCCGATCGTGCGTCTCCCTGTCGGAACCCTTAGCGTGATCGACCACCAGGATCTCGACGCCGCGTTCCCGCGCCGTCTCCAGTCCGGGTGCCGCCGGACTGTTGCTGATGACGATTGCAACGACGGCGTCGAGCCGGCCATCCCGGATGCGGTCGAGGATCGCCGCCATATTGGAGCCACGCCCGGAGATCAGGATGCCGATGTGGTTGGGTGAGGATCGTCGCGAATCGGTCCCCCGACGCTCTCCCCCCCCGCGACTCACAGCAGCTGTCGGGAGAAGAAAAAGCCGGCCGCAACGACCGTCGCGAGAAGCGTCAGGCCGAAATAAATGCCGGCCCGCTGCCGCTGGCGGCGGGCGATCTGGGCCACGCTGAGGCCGAGAAGCACGACGGCGCTGAGGGAGAACAACGCGAACATCGCCGTAAGGAATATGTTGAATCCTGCCATGCCATCCGCTCCGGGATCACGCGCCCAGAAATTCCGTGGTTGTCAGATCGGCCTCGGCGCCATCGCGCGAGTAGAGGACCTTTCGGTTCCCTCGCACCACCTCTCCGAGTCGATAGTATTTTTCCCGCCTCGAATCGAGGTGCCGGGTCACCTCCTCCTCGCGATGCAGCGGCACGATCAGGACCATGCCGATCCCCAGGTTGAACGTCCTCAGCATCTCGGCGGCGCCGATCCGTCCCTCGCGCTGCAGGTATCGAAAGATCGGCGGCACCGGCCAGCTCCCCAGATCGATTCGGGCCGACAGCCCGCGCGGCAGCGCACGCGGCACGTTGTCGGTCAAGCCGCCTCCGGTGATGTGCGCCATGCCGTACAGCGCTCCCGTCGGGATGAGATCGCGTAACACCGGAAGGTAGCTGCGGTGCACACTCATCAGTTCGTCCCCCACGCTGCGGCCGATCTCGGGGACGCGCGTTTCGGGCTTCAGGCCGCGCTTCTCGAAGAAGATTTTTCGCGCCAGCGAGTAACCGTTGGTGTGAAGCCCGGACGACTGCAGGCCGATCAGCACGTCACCGGCGGCGACCCGCGACCCGTCGATGACCTGCTCCTTGTCGACGACGCCGACAATGAATCCGGCGATGTCGTAGTCACCCGCGCGGTACACGCTCGGCATCTCGGCCGTCTCCCCTCCGATGAGGGCGCAGCCGGCCTCCCGACATCCCCGGGCGAGGCCGGTGGCGAGATCGGTCAGGACGGCCGGATCGATTCGTCCCATGGCGATGTAGTCGAGAAAGAAGAGGGGCACCGCCCCCTGCACCAGGATGTCGTTGACGCAGTGATTGACGAGATCGATTCCGATGGTCCGGTGGGTCCCGATCAGAATCGCGACCCTCAGCTTGGTCCCGACCCCGTCCGTGCTGCTGACCAGGACCGGTCGCCGGAACGTCCCGGCCGCGGCGAGATCGAACAGGCCGCCGAACGATCCGATCTCCGTCAGGACCGCCTTGCTGAAGGTGCCGCGCGCAATCATCTTCAGGCGGTGGATTGCCCGCATCTTCGCGTCGATGTCGACGCCGGCGTCCCTGTAGGTCAGACCACGTGCACCGGGGCCTGAGCGGGCCACGGCCCGTTCCGCGCTCCCCTTACGGCGCTCGCGATCCCGGCCTGCGCGGCCCTTGCTCTCCGGCACCCGGACACACCTCTCGGAGATCATGTAAATAGCAGGCTTCACGGATCTTGGAGCGGCGGATTATATCGCAGCACGGCGCCGCGATGTCAAACGGGCCACCCCGGCAGCGATCCCCTGCATGCCTATGACCGCCCGCCCGGACAGACCTTGACATCGAACCCGGCCGGGGGTATTGGTCTGGTAACATTACTGTCAATTCCTTCAGCCCATCGGAGCGGATGTATGAAGAGTCTTGCGAGGATCTCGCGCCACAACCTCACCATCGGGCTGGTCACGGCCATCATGATCGCGCTCGTCCTCGGGTTCAACCTGTACGAGCGACTCGAAACATGGATGGGGTATGCGGCGACCTGGTCGCTGGACAGGTTCTTTCTGGTCGGCTTCATTTTGGCGGGCGCCGTGTGCGCCATGCTGCTGCTTCAAATACGAGCCACCCGCCACGAGGTGCACCTGCGTGAGGGACTGGAGAACGAACGGAGAGAACGTGATGAGCGGCTCCACGAGTTGCTCGCGACGACGCGCGCCGTGCCGTGGGAGTGCAACCCGCACACCTGGCGGTTCACCTACGTCGGTCCTCAGGCTGCCGAGGTGCTCGGCCATCCGGTCGAGCGCTGGGCTGAAGCCGACTTCTGGAATTCGCACATCCACCCGGAGGATCGGCGCAAGTCTCTCGATTATTGCCTGGAGCAATCGAGCCAGAGTCAGGACTACGACTTCGAGTACCGCTGGCTGACTGAGGATGGACGCGTCCTCTGGGTGCACGACATCGTCCACGTGGTCACTCGGGACGGCGCCGCCGAGCACCTGGTCGGCTTCATGATCGACGTCACCGAACGCAAACGCGCGGCGCTGGCCCTCGAAGAGGCCCATCAGGAGCTGGAACACCGTGTCGAGGCGCGAACCTCCGATCTACGCCGCGCCAACGACAGCCTGCGTCAGACGCTGGAGGAGCAGCGGCGCACCGATGCGATGCTCCGTCAATCTCAGGAGCGGTTGCGGGCCCTGGCGACGGAGCTCGCGCTCGCCGAGGAGAGCGAGCGACGCCGCATCGCCGCCGAGCTGCATGACCGGACCATCCAGTCACTTGGCATGTCGCGGATCAAGATGGGGGCGCTGCTTAAGTCGAAGGAACCGGCGGAACGCGAGGAGATCTCCCGTGACCTGTTGGGCCTGATCGAGGGGGCGATCCACGACACGCGATCCCTGATCTTCGAGCTCAGCCCGCCGATCCTCTATGAGCTCGGTCTCGAATCGGCCGTCGAGTGGCTGGTGGAGCGTCTCGAGGAGCGCGAGGGGATCTCCGGCACCTTCCAGGGTGACCGTGTGGCGAAGCCGCTGGCCCAGGATCTCCAGGTCGCCCTCTTTCAGGCCGTGCGCGAGCTGCTGCAGAACGTCGGGAAGCATGCCCGCGCAACCCGCTTCGAGGTGACCCTGACCCGGGACGGGCAGCGGATCCATGTGTCGATCGAGGATGACGGCGTCGGCTTCGATCCGGCGGTTCTCTCCGCATCGTCACCGCCGGGACGAGGGTATGGGCTGTTCAGCATCAAGGAGCGGCTCGGCCTCCTGGGGGGGACGCTCGAGATCGAATCGAATTCGGGTGCCGGGACGCGGGTGCTGCTGAGCGCGCCTCTCGCCGAGGCGCTCAGACCGCTTGAAGCCGGGGATCAGGGATCCCCTGATATTCGTACTTAGGCAAAAACCTTATTGCGCCGGATCGCCAGTTTGGCTATATGGTGAGGTAAATTCCACAGGGGGGACAGCATGACGACGGTGCTCATAGCCGACGACCACCAGATCTTCCGCGACGGTCTGCGCAGCCTGCTCCAGGGGAACCCGGACTTCGAGGTCCTGGGCGAGGCGAGCGACGGCCATTCAACGGTGAGCCTCACCAGGGAACTGCGCCCGGACGTGGTGATCATGGACGTCGTCATGCCGCAGATGAACGGCATCGAGGCGACGCAGCAGATCACGGCCGACTCCCCCGCGGTGAAGGTGCTGGCGTTGTCGATGTACTCCGACAAGCGGCTCGTCAAGCGGATGCTCGACGCAGGGGCTTCAGGATATCTTCTGAAGGACTGTGCATTCGAAGAGCTGACCGTTGCCATCGACACCGTGACATCCGATCAGGTCTACCTCTCGCCGCGCATGGCCGAGCTGTTCTCGGACCGCTCCCCCTCCAGCGGGCCGGGCCTCACGACGCGGGAGACGGAGGTGCTGAAGCTGGTGTCGGAGGGCCGGACGACGCGGCAGATCGGCGATCAACTCCGGATCAGCGTCAAGACCGTGGAGACTCACCGCAAGCACATCATGGACAAGCTCGGCCTCCACAGCGTCGCCTCGCTCACCAAGTTCGCCGTTCGTGAGGGCCTCACGACGATCGACTCCTGATCCACCGGTCGTCGCAAACGCACCGTCCGCTTCAGACCGACAGCACCAGTCTCCCCGTCACCTCGCGGTTGTAGAGCATCTGCTGCGCTTTCGCCACCTCGCTGAGCGGCATCACATCCGCCACGATCGGTCGGATTTTTTTCTCGGTCACCAGCCGGAACGCCTCCGCCAGCTCGGCGGTCGTGGTGGCGAACGAGCCGCGCAGTTCGAGCTCCTTCAGAATCATCAGCCCCGGCATGAACGATGCCGCCTTCGTCTCCAGGCTCCCGACGACGATCATCCTGCCCGCGGGAGCAAGGCTCCGGAACGCCTGATCGAAGGTGAGCGCCCCCGTGATCTCCAGCGCGACGTCGACGCCGAGGCCGCGCGTGATACGACGGACCTGGGGCGCGAACTTCAGATCGGGCGCGACGATCACCTCATCGGCGCCGGCCTCCTTCAGCCGATCGGCCTTCTTCGGTGAGGAGGTCACGGCGATCACCCTCGCGCCGGTCAGTCGGCAGACCTGAATGGCGTGCAGGCCGACGCCGCCCGAGGCGCCGGTGATCAGCACCGTCTCGTCGAGTTGAACCGCTCCGCGCGACCGCACGACGTGAATCGCCGTGCCGATTGTGCAGGCGCAGATCGACCCCTCCTCGTACGGGATCCCGTCCGGAATCTTCGCCAGCCCCTGTTCCTCGGAGACGACGAAGTCGGCATAGCCGCCCGGGATCTCTTCGCCGAAGAACACACCCTCCTTACACAGGGTCGTGCGGCCCCTCCGGCACAGATCGCATCGTCCACAGTGGACGCGCTGGATGGTCGCCACCCGATCGCCGCGGCGGAACAGCTGAACGCCGCTTCCCACCGCAGTCACCTCCCCGGCGATCTCGTGCCCCATGATCGACGGCAGCCTGGTGCGCGGCAGATTGCCGGTCCGGTTGATGATGTCGTGGTAGCAGACCCCGACCGATTTGACGCGAATCAACACCTCCCGATCCCTGAGGCTCGACGGGGTCGGTGCGGCTATTTCTTCGAGAATGAGATTCTCGGGTCCGCCGAATTTCCTCAAGACAACCGCCCGCATCATGCACGCGCCCATCCTTACCCTCCTCCGATGATCCGATGGCGAAGGCCATCCGGATCGAGCTTCTTCAGCGCAGCCATCTCGTCCGGCGTCGGCTCGGGCGTCATGGCGTTCCAGTCCCCCTCCAGCGGAAATCCTGTCCCCCCCTTGAGATCCTCCGGTTCGACTCCGGCATGCCGCGAGGTGAGCCGCAACCGTCCCCCCTCGAGCCGCATCAGCGCTTTGTCGGTCACCACCAGGGTCTCGCGGTTGCGCGGCGAGACCAGGGCGGTCGCGAAGTCGGTACGCGGCACCATCGTTCTCGCGCTGTGGCGCGGCACGAACAGAACGACGCGCGGAACGTAGGCGCGCATCGAAGAGGAACCGGCCGGACCCGGCAGCTTGACACGCGGCTTCCGGTATTCACCGATGCAGGTCAGGTTGATGCGCGCCTCGGCATCGACCTGCGCCGCGCCGAAGAACATCGTATCGATCCGCCCCTGCCGCGCCATGTCGAAAATCTCCGGCAGCGTCACGCGCGCCTCACATGCGTCGAGGAGATCGACATCGACCGAGGTGAACGAGGCGCGTTCGATGCGCGGGTTCACGGCACCGACGCAGTTGATGTAGGTGAGCCGGGGCGCCCGCGTCGCCCGGGCCACGGCAACCGCCAGCATCGGCAGCGCCGAGGCGACACCGGTCGTGACGACGTCACCGTCCTCGATCGATCGGGCCATGCAGACGACGAGCCGATCGGCGGTCGCCTGATCCACTCCCTCGGATCGACCCCGCTCGTTCATCGACAGTTTCAGATATTCACGCAGATGCGCCGCGTCGTGACGATAGTGACGGTGGCATCCGGTCGGGTAGGCTCCGCGCGGCGCCTCCACGACGTGCGACACGCGGGTGCCGGGCACCGCAGGCGCAGCGACCTTGTCGACGATCTGCTCCGCCGTCGCGATGACGCGGCCGCTCGCTCGCGCCAGCAGCGGCTCCGCGTAGGGATCGGTGATCCCCAGGTTTCCGTTGCGGTCCGCCTCCTGCGCATGCACGAGCGCGATGTCGGGACGGATCGGCTCGACAACCGGCACCTCCTCACCATCCGCAACGCTCAGACAGGAGGTTCCATTTTCCCAGCGGTAGTCGGAGCGCTCGCACCCGGGCGCCGCAAGAAACGGCAGCCCCATCGCGGCCGCCCTGAATCCCTGGATCAACTCGTATACGTCCCTCTCCCGGAAGCGCAGCGTCCCTTCCTGAATCGCCCGGCGCAGACTCGGCGCGACGGCAAATCCATCCTCGAACTGAAAGCCGATGAAGCCGAATTCGGCCTCGTCCACCATTCCCTCGCCGACGAGCATATCGATCGGCAGCGGGTTCGGGAGAGTGACGACCCTGAGTCCGCGACGCTCCTGTCGGATCAACTCGCGGACGAGCGCCATCGGTGCGCGATTCAGCTGGAACCCACCGAACGTGATCAGCGCACCCGCGGGAATACCCCGCACCGCCTCCTCGATCGACACCAGGTCGGCCATCGTCAGCCCTTCCCTCCCGCGCCGGTCACGCGGCCCCTCCCGGGTCGAGCGCGACTGCTGCCAGGCGCCCGAACGGGTCGACCACGTCGAGCGCGGCCGTCTCGGCGGCGGTCGGAGGAGGGGTCGTCGGGGCGGCGCCGGCACGACCGGCGAGCGGGAAGCCGGTGCGCGCACGCACCTCCTCCTCACGCGTCCCCGGGTGAACCGATCGCAACCGCATCGATCCGTCGTCGAAGTCCATCACTGCGATCGGCGTGACGCAGAGAGAGGGTCCGCCCGCCAGGCCGGCCGCGGCGCGCCGCCGCCATCCGGGAACGGAGACGAAGTCGGCTCGCTCCACGAACCGCCTCGGGGTGTGATCCCCGGAGAACAGAATCACCCTGCTCGCCATGGTGCCGATCGAGGTCGTCCCGATCGATCCCGGCCCGCGGACCTTCACGCGGCCGTCGTCCCCCTTGATGCCGATCAGGTTCGTGCTCCCCTCGCGATCGATCTGCATTCCCCCCACGAAGAAGACGTCACAGAATCGCATCGGCGATTCGGGGTTCGCGACCGAGAGGATCGCGTCGTGCTCCTCCCGGTACTCGATCAGCTCGTGGGTGCGGCTCTTCCGATCGTCGGTCCAGGCCGAGGGGCCAAGCTCGGCCCCGCGCTCGACCCTCAGGCCGTGCCGGATGATCAGGTCGGGGGCGTGCGTCCGCTGCGCCACCAGCGCCGCCGCCAGCATCAGCTCGGCGTGCAGCCCGAACGCAACGATCTCGCCGTCCTTGAGCTCGCGCGCCACGACGCAGGCGATCAGCCGGGCCCGTTCCGTCGCGTTCATGTTCCCACCGCCCCGAGATGATCGAGGCGATCGGCGCCGACCATCTTCAAATAATCATCATGATCCTGCGGTCCGTAGACGTAGCGCTCGAGATAGCGCTGATACGACGCTCCGTCCCCGTGCCGCCTCTCCTCCCCGGCTTCGCAGTATTCCCGGTATTGATCCAGGTCGGGCACGTACCGTCCGCTCGTTCCGCCCGGATGGGCGCCGCCCGGCACGACCGCCACGAGCGCGCCGCGGATCATCGTGCGGTGGGGCGATGCGACGACCTCCTCGTTGGCGACCAGTCGTTCAACCGAGGCGATGACGGGGCCGCGGCAGGCGAGCGCCAGGGCGCGCTCCGAGAAGCTCCTCCCGAGGTAGGCCTCGCGAGCGTTCAGCACATTGCCGAACGAATCCCCCTCGGCGGCGTGCAGGAAGACGATCTCGGGACGGATCGGCGGCACCGCGAGATACGAGACGCCGCCCTCGACAACCTCGCGAATCTCCCGGTTCAACTCGGGGATCGAGGTCGCCACCCCGCCACGCCAGAGGATGTGCGGCATGTTCCAGGCCGCCGCCTTCAACGCCAGGTGCCAGATGCATTCATCGCATTCCCACACCTCGATCTCGCCGCGCTCCGCGGCGCGGCGAAACGCCGGCGCGATCGGAAGAACCCGCTCGAACGCCACACCGGCGGTGACCACACGGCGTACGCAGCCGGCCCCGATCAGAAGATCGGTCTCCAGGCCGGAGGTCGGGCCCGACACGATCGTCAAATCATGCACCCGGCGCCGGATGATCTCCCGCACCATCGCCATGGGAGGGTTCTGGTAAGAGAAACCGGAGAGCCCGACCACCATCCCGTCGCGGACCATCGCGGCGGCTTCGGCAGGGCTGATGAGGCGTTCGCGGCGGGCGGCGCTCACGGGATCAGATCCCCTGCCGCCTCGGCCTCAGTGTGGGGCGGAATTTGTAGCCATAGACGATGGCCCCATGCTCCGAGGCGTCGCGGACTTTGCGGGTGACCATTTCGACCGGCATGCCGATCGTCATGTCGACCCCGTCGGTGTCGGTCAACTGCGCCGTCATCATCGGGCCTTCCTCGAGAACGATCATCCCGACGTCGTACGGACCGACCGAAGAGAATCCACGCGGTGGCTGCGTGACGCGCGTGAACGAGTAGAGCGTCCCGTGTCCGGAGAAGGCCTTCGGCTCGAGGGATCCGCGACAACCGGAACAGATCGATCGCGGCGGGAAGAAATCTCGATCGCAGACGCCGCACCGGCTTCCCTCGAGCCGATAGAGCGTGCCACGCATGCGGTGGTAACGCGGAAGCTCCATCTCGTTTCTCCCCCACGCAATACTCGGACAGGTTCTTAGACGCTCAGGATATGAGTGACCGCGACGGAACCGGATCCACCGACGCTCTGCGCCAGCCCGATCTTCGCGCCACGGATCTGGGCCGCACCCGCCTCGCCCCGCAGCTGCTGCACCACCTCGAGGATCTGATAGGCGCCGCTCGCGCCGACAGGGTGGCCTCTCCCCTTCAACCCCCCCATGGTGCAGATCGGGATGTCCCCCTCGCGTGCGATCCGCCCCTCGGCCGCCAGCTTGAGCGCCGAGCCGCGATCGGCGAAGCCGGCCGCCTCCAGGCTGAGCACCGAGACGATGGTGAAGGCGTCGTGCACTTCATACAGATCGATATCCTTCGGGGAGACCCGCGCCTGCCGGTAGGCGAGACGCGCCGAATCGGCCACCGATCGCCAGTCCAGCGGGTCACGGCGCTCGGCGAGGCCGATCGTATCGGTGGCGCAGGCGGAAGCGGCGATCCGCACCCCACCCACCCGCGCCCTGCGCGCCTCGGAGGAAGGTCCGATCAGGATCGCCGCGGCGCCGTCGCAGATCCCGGCCGAGTCGAGGATGTTGATCGGATCGGCGACGATCGGCGAACTGGCGAAGTCATCCACCGTGATCGGCTGCCGGTACATGGCGTTCGGATTCTCGGCGGCATTGCGGTGGCTGTTGATCGAGAACGGCGCGAAATCCTCGTGCCGGGCGCCGTGCTCGTGCATGTAGCGGCGCATCAGCATGGCGTTCAGCGCCACGAACGAGATCCCCTGTCCCGCTTCGTAGTCGGCGTCGGCCGCCGTCGCCAGCGCGGTCGTGACCCCGTCGGTCAGCAGATCGGTCATCTTTTCGACGCCGACAACCAGCGCGTATTCGTGCAACCCGGAAGCCACGCCGATCCAGGCGGCCCGCAGGGCGGCGCCGCCGGAGGCACAGGCCGCCTCAATTTTCGTCGCCTCGATCGGCAGGAGCCCGAGGGCATCGGCGGTCAACGTGGCGAGATTTTCCTGGCCGCACAGGATGCCCGACGCCATGTTCCCGACGTACAGCGCGTCGATCGCCTCGATCCCGGCATCGAGGCGCGCCTTGCTCGCCGCCTCGACCGCCAGGTCCCGTATCGAGCGATCCCAGTGCTCGGCGACCGCCGTCT
This sequence comes from Acidobacteriota bacterium, assembly GCA_036477555.1. Taxonomy (GTDB): domain Bacteria; phylum Acidobacteriota; class Polarisedimenticolia; order Gp22-AA2; family Gp22-AA2; genus JAPUIN01. The sequence goes on along the minus strand of JAZGDH010000437.1, from coordinate 2,333 downwards.
GTCCGATTCCGAAGATGCTGACTTCCCGCACGCTGACTCCTTGTCCCGCCTTACCGCTTCCCTGTGTGACCGCTTGCCTGCGCCGCCGCCTTAAAGCAGCCGGATCTTCCCGGCCAGACGAAGATACTGCCCGTAATCCGCCACCTCGTGGCGCCTCTCGAGATAGTCGCGGACCGCGGGGGCGGCAGACCGCACCCGGGGCAGACGCGCCGTCGCAACGAGTGACATCGCGTCACTGCCGGCCCCGGAACCATACGAGCAGAAAAAGATCCGATCCCCCTCACGCGCCTCGTCGAGGATCGCGGCAAGCCCGATGAGGGAGGCACCGGAGTAAGTGTTGCCGATCCGATCGACCAGCGCGCCGGGCGCGATCTGCTGTTCCGTGAAGCCGAGCTCCGAGGCGATGCGGCGCATGAATTTCGGATTCGGCTGGTGGAAGACCGCCCACTGGTAATCGGAGGCGCTGCGCCCGAGCGTTTCGAGCAAGTCGCGCGACGCTCCGCGCGAATGGCGGAAGTAACCGGGATCGCCCGTGAATCGATGTCCGTGTTCCGGATAATGCATATGCTGTCTGCGAAAGAAGTCGGGAGTGTCGGTGACGAACGAGGTGGTCGCCTCGATCCGCGCCACCGCCTCGGACCCCGGCCCGATTAGAAATGCGGCCCCTCCTGCCGCGGCGGTATATTCGAGATGATCACCCGGCTTGCTTTGCGCGGCGTCCATCCCGATCGCCATCGCGTACGACGCCATCCCCGATCCGACGAAGGCAAAGGCCGCCTGCATCGCCTCCGATCCCGCCTTGCAGGCGAACTCGAGATCGGCGGTGCTGACCCGGGGGGTCGCTCCGATCGCCTCGGCCACGATCGTGCCGCTCGGCTTGACGGCGTACGGCTTCGATTCGCTCCCGATCCAGACGGCGCCGATCGCGTCCGGACGGACGCCGGCGCGCGCGACGGCGCCGCGCGCCGCCTCGATCGACATCGTCACGGTGTCCTCGTCGAGGGCCGGGACCGATTTCTCCCGCACCAGCGGGTGTCCCGCATGACCACGGCCCCAGGCCGAGGAAATGGCCGCGGTCTTGACCCTCGGACGGGGCACGTAGGCGCCGTAGCCGACGATTCCGACTTCTTCGCGAGTCTTCATCAGATCTCCGCGCCGTTCAGATCAACGCGATCGCTTCTCGAGCACACCACGCAGCAACAGGTCGGTGAACGCATCGGCGATCTCCTCTTCCGTGAGCCGCCCCCCCGGCCGGTGCCACTGATAGATCCAGTTGATCATGCCGAGCATTGCGAACGCCGCAATCTCCGGATCGATCCTGCGGGACGATCCCCCCTTCTGCAGATCGCGGAACGTCTTCTTGAGGAACTGCACGTAGCGACGCTTGCGCCGGTTGATGGTGTCACGGTACTTCCCCTTGAGGCCGCGACTCTCATGCAGGATGACCGTCACTTCCTTGGGTCGATCACGCGTCACCAGCAGCACGTGACCCCTGAGTGTCGCCCGCAGGCGCTGCAGGGGATCCTTGATCCCCGTCACCTTACTGAGCACGTTCTGCTCGAAGAGATCCATCCCGTAAGACATGATCTCGAAGAGCAGCTCCTCCTTGCTGTTGATGTGGTGGTAGACGCCCGCCTTGGTCAGGCCCAGCGCCTCGGAGATCTCCCCCATCGAGGCTCGATCGAACCCCTTTTCGCAGAAGATGCGGGCCGAGGTTTCGAAGATCTGCACCTGTCGTGTCGGACGATCGTGTCGGACCCTGCGCTTCACTGGACCTCCCGCAGTGCCGGATCCGTGCCTACCGACCGGTAGGTAGGCTAACCCCGGATCGCCTTCATGTCAAGAAAAAGACCGCCCGCCCACACGCAGCCGCGCCGGGCGCGATCGGCCGCGGGCAGTCTACACCGTCACGCCCCGCCCCGCCCCGGCAAGGCTCCCGTGGGCGAGAGCGGGGCCAATACGCCCCGGGCTTAGGCTCGCTCGCGCAGCACCCAGTGAAACGACCCCAGACACATGGCGCGGTTCGATGCGCCCTGGGCATATTGGCCCCGCTCTCGCCCACGGGAGTCATCGAATCGCTTGCCCGGATGAGCTCTGGTGCGCTGGCGCGTCTGGGGCGCGCCGTCGAGCGTGGTGGCCAACCGCAACGGCGCGGCGATTTCGAGCCGCGAGATCCAGATGGGATCGCCTCAATCGCCCTGCGCGAGCGAGCATGAGCAGCGTCGTTGCGGTTGGCCACCGCGCGGGGGATGAACGCAAGGTACGCGCCTTGCGTGCCGCGAGGTCATCCCTTAGACTGCACGCTTTCCAGCATCCCCTTCATCAGGAGAGCC
>JAZGDH010000436.1:0-2466 GCA_036477555.1 Acidobacteriota bacterium | reverse complement strand
GGTCCGGTTGGCCAGGTCGAGCGCCTCGTCGAGCGAATCGACCTCCCAGACGCAGGTGACCGGGAGGAACATCTCCTCACGGGACAGCTCGTGGTCCTTGGAGAGCCCGGTGATAACGGTCGGCTGGACGAAGTAACCATGATCGTATCCGGCGCCCCGGATCGGCTCGCCGCCGATGGCGATCCGCCCGTCCTTACGGGCCATCTCGCAGTACTTCGCGAATTTCCTGTAGGAGGTCTCGTTAATCACCGGACCGAGCCAGTTCTCCTTCTCGATCGGATCACCGATCTTGATCCCTCGCGTCTTCTCGACCAGCTTCTCGGTGAACTCCTTCGCGACCCTTTTCTCGACGTACACGCGCGAACAGGCGCTGCACTTCTGACCCTGCAGCCCGAACGCCGATTTCATCACCCCCTCGGCCGCCATGTCGAGGTCGGCGGTGGCGGTGATCAGGGCCGGGTTCTTGCCCCCCATCTCCGTGATGCACGGCTTCGGGTAGTGACTGGAGAACTTGCGGAAGATCCCGAACCCGACCTCCTTCGATCCGGTGAACAGGATCCCGTCGGCGCCGGGGTTGGTGACCAGCTCGTCCCCGACGGTGGCGCCGGGACCGGTGACATAGTTGAAGACGCCGTCCGGCAAGCCCGCCTCGCGGTAGCACTCGGTCAGCCGCCAGCCGGTGAGGGGCGTGTCGCTCGCCGGCTTCAGAACGACGGTGTTCCCCCCCAGCAGGGCGCCCGACGAGGGCCCACCGGCCAGAGCCATCGGGAAATTGAACGGCGAGATGATCACCCAGACACCGTAGGGACGCAGAACGTCGAGATTCTTCTCCTTTTCGGAGAAGGTCTGCATCGGCTCTTCGTATCCGTTGTGCGCCTCGACCTGATCGCAGTAGTAATTCATCATGTCGGCGGTTTCCTGCACATCCCCCATCGCCTCGAGCCGGTTCTTGCCGACCTCGATGCCGAGCAGAGCCGAGAGATCGTAGCGGTGCTTCTCGATCGCGTCGGCCGCTTTGCGGAGGTAACTGATCCGCTCCTTCCAGGGCATGTCACGCCAGGTCGTCTCGTAAGCCTTCCGGGCCGCTGCGATCGCCGCCTTCGCGTCGTCGCGGGTCCCTTTCGCAAACTTACCGAGGACCAGACGCTTATCGGACGGACTGGTGCTCTCGAAAGTCTCACTGGCGGAAATCTCCACACCGCCGATGAAGTGCGGATGTGTCTTCCCGAGATTTTTCCGGACCCGCTCGGCGGCCTCGTCGTACGCCTTGGTGAACTCAGGTGTCTGCCCGGCTGCAAGGGTGGCGTATGTCACCTTCGGCTGGGTTGAATTGTCCGCCATGTCTCGGCCTCCTGTTCTGTGAAGGACGCATTGTAGCCCATACGCGCCGGCTCAACGCGGCCGTTCACGGTTTTCCAGGAGCGCCCTCGCCACCGAACGCAGCTCCGGATCCTTTTCGCCGGCCAGGTACGCTTCGATGACCGGCCTGGCCTCGCGACCGCCGATGGTGACGATCGAGCGCACCGCCTCGCGCCGCACCGATCGCGAATCGTCGATCAATGCGGCACGTAAGGGCGGGATCCCCTCGCTCAGACCGAGATCCCCCAGCGCGCAGGCTGCCTCGGTACGAACACGCCACGGTGCGTCGTCCAGAATTGCGGCCAGCGCCGGAACCGCCCGATCGTCCCCCACACGGCCCAGGACGCGCACCGCTTTGAGATAAGTGCTGTTGGTCCTTCTCCTCCCCGCTCCCCTCGCAACACGCTCCACGAGATGCGGTATCGCATCGGGGCCGAACATCATCAAGGCTTCCTCGGCCGCCGCGCTCACCCGCGCCGATCCGTCCCCAAGGCGCCGGACGATCACCGGTATTGAATCCGTCGCCTCCAGCCTCACGAGCGACTCGATCGCCAGACGGCGTACCTCCTCCTCATCGTCCTGCAGGGAAATCTCGAGCGCCGGCACTGCGCGCGCATCGCCAAGGAACCCCAGCTCATAGGCGGCGTCGGAGCGCAGCCCGGAATCGTCGTCCTCCAGATCATCGATCAGGACCTCGACATGGGAGGGTGGCGTCTCGTATCCGCGCATCGCCTTCACGACGACGTCCGGGCGGGTCACCTCCACCCGGATCCGCCTCCTTCTACCCGCGCTCTCCTTGGGATCGATGTCGTATGCGAGGTAATACTGGCTCTTGAACCCTTCGGCCAGTCGACCGAACAGACGCTCGAGATCCCCTCCCGAGAACAGGAGCCGTCCTCCCGTCTCCTCGACGAAGCCCTCGAACGGCAGCCACGAGGAGGCAGAGATGCCCGGGCGGATGCCGTACACCACCGTTTCGGTGCGGAAGCAGAGTCGGAGCAGATCCTGGAGGACGCGCGAACGCAGGACATGCTGATCCCGCGCGACGTCGTTGTCGAGCCCGTCGCTGACGACGAGGATCACCTTCCTTCCCTTCCGGCTCCTCAT
>JAZGDH010000435.1:0-6190 GCA_036477555.1 Acidobacteriota bacterium | reverse complement strand
GAAGTGGATATCCAGGACAAGGACTTGCGCATCGACACCTACCGGAGCAGCGGTGCCGGGGGACAGCACGTCAACGTCACCGACTCCGCGGTCCGCATCACGCATCTGCCGAGCGGCCTCGTCGCCTCCTGCCAGAACGAGCGCTCGCAGCACCGCAATCGCGAGATGGCAATGCGGATCCTCAAGTCCCGCCTGTACGAGGCGGAGCGCCGCAAGCGGGACGAGAAGCGGCAGGTGGAGGAGGGGGCCAAGAAAGATATCGACTTTGGAAGCCAGATCCGATCCTACGTCATGCAGCCCTACCGCATGGTGAAAGATCATCGGACCGGGTACGAGGTCGGGGATGTCGATCGCATTCTCAACGGTGATCTGGACCCCTTCATCCGCACCTATTTAATGAAACGAGGCGTGTCGGGCGGCTAGGAGCATGTCCGGATAGACGACTGCGGCCGGGACCCCCACAGGTCTGCGGAGCGCGCGCAGAAGTAGTGATGGTTGACAGACTTGCACGCGATCCTTATATTAGCACTCGAATCAACCGAGTGCTAAAAGATGAACCACACCATGCAGGACATCCTCCTCGAGCCCCGCGCGCGGGAAATCCTCAAGCACATCATCTCGAGCTATATTCTGACGGGTGAGCCGATCGGCTCCCGAACCATCGCCAAAATCAGCCGCGAGGGGCTCAGCTCCGCCAGCGTGCGCAACGTCATGGCCGATCTCGAAGAGCACGGCTACCTGAGCCAGCCGCACGCGTCGGCCGGGCGGGTTCCGACCGACAAGGGATACCGCTATTACGTCGATGCCCTGCTCCCCGATGTCGTGGTCGGCTCGCGTGAGCGCGCCTTCATCGATCAGAACCTGGGGCGCGCCGGTGGCGAACTCAGCGCTGCGATGGAGGCGATCCCCAAGCTGCTCGCCCATCTCACGAGCCAGGTCGGCTACCTGCTCTCTCCGCCGATCAGCGACGTGCGGCTGAAGCACATCGAGTTTCTCAAACTTCACGAGCGGCGCGTGCTGGTGATTTTCGTGGATCGCACCGAGATCGTCAGCCACCGCGTGCTCGACATGGATCAGGATTTCGAGCAGAGCGATCTGGATCGCGCAGGGCGGTATCTCGTCGGCGAGTTCTCGGGGCTCAGCCTGAACGAGATCCGTGAGAGCCTCGTTCGCCTCATGGCCGAGGAGAAGGCCACCGTCGATCGCATCATTGCGAACGCCATCAAGCTGGGGACCAGCTACCTCGATTCCGAGTCCGACGAGCGCCGCATGCTGCTCGACGGGACCACGAACATCATGAACCATCCGGAGCTGTCCGACACCGACACGGTCCGGCGACTCTTCCAGACGTTCGAGGAGAAGCATCATCTGGTCAAACTCCTCGATCAGTGCCTCGACCCGAACCGGCCCCGCGTCCTGATCGGCTCGGAAAATACCGACCCCGCCCTGGGGGGACTTTCCCTCGTCGCCTCTCCCTACAGGCATGCCGACGGCGCCACGGGATGGCTGGGAGTCCTGGGGCCGACCCGCATGGAGTATGACCGGGCGCTGGCCCTCGTCGTCTATATCTCCCGTCTTTTCTCCACTTTGTTGACCCACCGAAACGCGTAACCTATATTCGCCGCGGAGGCCCTATGTCTTCGCGCGGGAATAAGAGCGAAGAAAAAACACTGCAAGGACCGGCCGTGGTCCCTGAGCAGGACGAGGAGCCTAGGGACGACGACGCCATCGAGATTCTCGAGGTCGTCGGAGTCGATGACGAGACTGGTCTGTCCGAGATTCCAGCCTCGAATTCTGCCGAGGAGATCCCTGTTCCTGTGCCGGCGCCTGCGCCGCTGTCCGGCTCCGGCTCGTCGACCGCGCTGCAGGAGGCGATTCAGGAGAAGGACAAATACTACGATCTCCTGCTTCGCAAACAGGCCGAGTTCGACAATTTCCGCAAGCGCAGCGACAAGGATCGACGCGAGGCGCGCGGGAAGGCATTCGCCGACCTGTTCGGTGTGCTCCTCCCGGTGCTGGATAACCTGGAGCGGGCACTTCGCACCAGCGAGGAGTCCGAGGATCCGCTGCGACAGGGCGTGGTGATGATTCATCAGCAGCTGCTGGAAGTGCTGATCAAGGAAGGCCTGCAACCCCTGGAGACGAAGGGCGAACGATTCGATCCCCACCTGCACGAGGCGGTGGAGGTCGTGGATGCCGCGGGGATCGAGCAGGGAGTGATCCTCGAGGAGATGCGCAGGGGTTACATATTCAAGGACAAGCTCATTCGGGCGGCGATGGTCCGGGTTTCCTCGGGCCGCAAGCCGAAGGGCGATGAGGTGGGGTCTCCGGAGACCTCCTGAGGCGAGAGAGGGGGGAGAGCGAGCATGGGCAGGACGATCGGCATCGATCTCGGAACCACGAACTGCTGCTCGGCCGTCATGGACGGCGGCAGTCCCGTGGTGATACCCAATAAGGAGGGGGCGCACACGACCCCTTCCATCGTCGCGTTCACTGAACGTGGCGAAAGGCTGGTCGGACAGATCGCCAAACGGCAGTCGGTGACCAACCCGACCTACACGGTCTCTTCAGTCAAGCGCCTCATCGGCCGGAAGTTCGATTCGCCGGAGGTGCAGCAGGCGCGCAAGTTCGCTTCCTGCTCCATCGTGGAAGCTCCCAATGGCGATGTCCGAATCCGTGTACGGGACAAGGATTACAGCTCCCAGGAGATCTCCGCCATGATCCTCGGCCGGCTGAGGGAGATGGCCGAGGATTATCTTCAAAGCGAAGTGAGCGAGGCGATCATCACGGTCCCCGCCTATTTCGACGACAGCCAGAGACAGGCCACCAAGGATGCCGGCCGCATCGCCGGTCTAAAAGTGGCGCGCATCATCAACGAGCCGACGGCCGCGTCGCTCGCCTACCGGCTCAACGAAGAGAGCGAAAAGAGAATCGTCGTCTACGACCTCGGCGGTGGCACGTTCGACGTGTCGATCCTTCAGCTGGGACAGGGCGTGTTCGAGGTGAAATCGACCTCGGGCGACACCTTCCTGGGGGGTGAGGACTTCGATCAGAGAATCCTCGAATGGCTGATGGGCGAGTTCGAGAAGAAGGAAGGGATCTCCCTGCGCGAGGACCGCCTGGCGCTGCAGCGGCTCAAGGAGGGCGCCGAGAAGGCCAAGTGCGAACTGTCGATCGAGGATCGCGCGGAGATCAACCTGCCGTTCATCTCGGCCGATTCGAAGGGTCCCAAGCACCTCAACGTGGCACTGACGCGTGAGAAGTTCAACGAGCTTACCGCGGATCTGGTCGAGAGAACACGCAAGCCGTGTCTCGAGGCGCTCTCACTTGCCAGCATGAAGCCGGACAACATCGATGAGGTCCTTCTGGTCGGCGGCATGACCCGTGTGCCCCGAGTCATCGAGGTGGTCCGCGAGATCTTCGGCAAGGAGCCGAGCCGCGACAAGAATCCCGAGGAGGTCGTCGGAGTCGGCGCCGCGATTCAGGCCGGCATCCTTCAGGGTGAGGTCAAGGACATGGTTCTCCTCGACGTCACACCGCTGTCTATCGGCATTGAGACGCGTGGTGGCATGTTCACCAAGCTGATCGATCGCAATACGACGATCCCCACGCGCAAGACGAAGGTCTTTACAACCGTCGTCGACAACCAGGCGAAGGTCGAGGTGAACGTGCTGCAGGGCGAGCGCGAGGTGGCCGCCTACAACAAGTCGCTCGGGAAATTCGAGATGGTCGGCATCCCCCCGGCCCCGAAGGGCGTCCCCCAGGTCGAGGTCACTTTCGACATCGACAGCAACGGCATCGTGGGTGTCTCGGCCCGCGACATGGCGACCAACAAGGAACAGAAGATCGCCGTGACGCCGAGCGGGGGCTTGACCGAAAAGGAGATCGGCGACATCATCGACGACGCCAAGCGCCATGCCGATACCGATAAGAAGAAGGCGGAGTTGTATCGGATCCAGGCCCGTCTCGAAGGCCTGCTGGACTCGAACATGCGGTCATTCGCCGAGTTCGGCACCCTTCTGGACGAGGAAAATCGCAACGCGGTGAAGAAGATCCTGGACAGCGCGCGCAAGGCTCTGGCATCGGGTAACCTCTCCGAGTGTACCGAGTCCCTGGAGAAACTGGGCGAGGCGTCGCAGATCCTGACCGAGGTCATCCTGTATCATCCCTCTCCGAACGCGCCCGGCGGCGCCTCCGGAGCGGGGGGAACGCCGCCCGCGTCCTCCTGACGGTCGCCGATCGAGCGCAAGGGCGCACCGTCATGGGCGGGGCGTCCCGGTTGTTCATTCTGATCGTCCCTGCCGATTGGCGCAGCGCGGTGTCCGACATTGACCAGGAAAACCGACTACTACGAGATCCTCGGAGTCTCCAAGGAGGCGACCGAGGGGGATATCAAGAAGGCCTACCGGGCTCTCGCCAAGAAATACCATCCCGATCGCAACCCCGGAGACAAGAAGTCGGAAGAGACGTTTAAGGCAGCGAGCGAGGCCTACTCCGTCCTCGCCGATCCGGACAAGCGCGCCCGTTACGATCAGTTTGGCCACCAGGGGGTCGGAGGGGTCGGGGCCGAGGGGTTCGGCGGATTCAACTCCGAGGTGTTCTCCGATCTCGAGGACGTCCTGGGGAGCTTTTTCGGCTTCTCGTCCGGGGATCTGTTCGGTGGCCGGGGCCGGCGCGCGCGTGGCGGAGCCCGCCGGGGCGCCGACCTGCGCTACGACCTGGAGATCGATTTCCTCGAGGCGGCGCGCGGTATCGAAACGGAACTGAAGATTCCGCGCCTCGAGTCCTGCGACAAGTGCGGGGGCACCGGCTCGAAGGGCGGCTCGCGCTCGACCTGTTCAGCGTGTGGAGGACGCGGTCAGACCATCCATCGCCAGGGGTTCTTCACGCTCAGCAGAACTTGTAGTGCCTGCGGCGGGACCGGGCGGCTGGTGCAGGATCCGTGCAACACCTGCGGGGGGGAGGGGCGCCGGCAGAAGGTCCGCCAGATCAAAGTCAAGATTCCGGCCGGAATCGACACCGGGATGCGTCTGAGGGTCCCGGGCGAGGGGGAGGGTGGCCCGGATGGAGGCCCCTCGGGTGATCTTTACGTCGTCATCTCCGTCGCGGAGCACCCCAGTTTCCAGCGCGATGGAGCGCACCTTCACGTCGCCCAGGCAATCACGATCAGCCAGGCGGCCCTTGGAGCGGAGATCGAGGTCCCCACCCTGGATGGTCCGACGCAGTACGCCATTCCCCCCGGAACGCAGAGCGGGACCACCTTCCGCGTGCGCGGGAAGGGGCTACAGCGCCCGAATGGCGGCCCCCGTGGCGATCTGTATCTGACGACGGCGATCCATGTCCCCGAACGGCTGACGAAAGAGCAGCGCAAACTGTTCGAGATGCTCTCCGAAGTCGAGACCCCCGCCACCGTCCCTCCCCGGGACCTGTTCGACCGCGTGCGGGACATTTTCAATTGATCCGCCCTGTCCGCGGCACGACTTGATCGCGCCGGAGCGGCTGCCCTATACTCGCCGGGTCTGCTCTGCGTTTCACTTGCATTGTTCCTGAGACAAAGTTCAACGGGGGAAGATGATGTCCCTCCCCAAGACCGATACGATCTGGATGAACGGTCGCCAGGTTCCCTGGGACCAGGCGAATATCCACGTTCTCTCCCACGTCATCCACTATGGCTCCTGTATCTTCGAGGGAATCCGCTGCTACAAGACGCCGGAGGGGCCGGTCGTGCTGCGCCTGCGCGAGCATGTGTCGCGGTTATTCGATGGCTGCGCGATCTACCGGATGGAGGTGCCGTACTCCCGCGAGTCGATCGCATCGGCGATCCTCGAGACAATCCGTTCCAACAGGATGGAGGAGTGCTACATCCGTCCGCTCGTCTACCGCGGATACGGCTCCATGGGGGTCGATCCTGCTCCCTGCCCGATCGATGTCGCCATCGCGGTCTGGCCGTGGGGTGCTTATCTCGGGCAGGATGCGATGGAAAAGGGGGTCGACGTCATGGTCTCCTCGTGGCGCCGGTCCGCCCCGGACACGCTGCCGGCGATGGCCAAGGCGGGCGCAAACTACATGAATTCGCAGCTCATCAAGATGGAGGCGACGGCCAACGGCTATGCCGAGGGGATCGCCCTCGACGTCTCCGGCTTCATCAGCGAGGGGAGTGGCGAGAACATCTTCGTCGTACGGCAGGGGC
>JAZGDH010000434.1:0-2713 GCA_036477555.1 Acidobacteriota bacterium | reverse complement strand
GAATACCCCGTCCTTGCACACCCCCGTGTCGGCACCTAGATTTAATGAGATCAATGGTTTAGGGGGAGGTGTGTCGAAAATTCGGCAGGAACCGCCCGAGAACAGGGGATCGATCCGGGTGCGGAGGTACGCCTACTCCCTCGGACTGTGCGCTACCGCCTTCGTGGTCTGGCGCATCTACATCGTGCGGGATCTCCTGCAGAGCGAGATGCTGCCGGTTTCAATCTTCTCACTGTTCATCGGCTTCGCCTGGTATTTCAGCTTCTCCATTTTCCCGCGGGCAAGCCTCTCGATTTCCCTCGACATGGCCTACCTCCTCACGGCGCTGTGCGTCCTCCCGCACCCGCTCGCGCTGGCGGTGGCGCTCGCCGGCTCGGCTCTCGGATGCCTCCTGCGCGCCCGGGACAGCCGCAATCGCCAGAACCCTTTTCTCGAGGTTCTCGGCCTGAACACGGGTGGCATCGTTCTGGTGACGATCGCCGGGCAGGCGACCTCCGTCCTGCTGGCCGAGCACTGGCAGTTCCACACCCTGAACTGGTGGACGCTGGCCTGCGTGGTTGCGCTGTTCATGATCTACAACTTCGTCAACCTTGCTGTCATGTCGGTGGCGATCGCTTTGAAGGGCGAGCCTCTCATGCCCTACCTCGCTCAGTATCTGCGCTACATGCCGTCACTGGAGATCTTCACCATCCCACTCTGCCTCGGCCTGGCCCTCCTCTACACCACCACTGGAGTCTGGGGGTTCATGACGATGGCCGCGACGACCCTGCTGGCCAGTGGTCTTCTCAAGCGCCTGAACCTGGCACGCACGGAACTGAGCGCCGCCAACGAGCTGCTGCAGACCCGCTCCCGCGAGCTGACCACACTCAACACCATCGGCCGTGAGATCAGCACGTCGCTCGACCCCTGGGTGGTCGTCACCCGGATCAGCAGCCACGTGCAGCGGATCCTCGATGCCCCGTTCCTGTTCCTGTCGCTCTACCATCCCGGACCGAGCGAGTTTTACACGGAGTTCGTGGCGCGCGAGGGGGAACTGCAGCCGCGACCGGAGCGCGAGCTGGGGAAGGGATTTACGGCCTGGATGGTGGAGGCTCCACGACCGATCCTCGTGGCGGATCTGCACGTCGACCGGGACACGCTCGAGTGCGCACCGCTGATCCTCGATCCTTCAGTCCGCTCGATCCTGGCGGCGCCTCTCGTGGTCAATCGCGAAGCGGTCGGCGTCCTGTGCGTGGAAAGCCCCCGTCCGAACGCCTACAGCATCGACCATCTGTCGGTCTTCACGACCATCGCCCAGCAGGGCGCGGTGGCGATCGAGAATGCGCGTAATTACGAACTGGCGACTGTGGACCAGCTGACCGGGCTCTTCCTGAGGGATTACTTCTACCGCAAGCTCTCGGAGGAACAGATCCGCGCCCGGCGTTACGGCAGCACCTTCGCCCTGCTGATGCTCGACCTCGACAACTTCAAGGAGATCAATGACCGCCTCGGGCACCTGGCGGGCGATCGTTATCTGCGGCGGGTCGGTAAGGTGATCGGGGAGACGATGCGGGAAGCCGATGTAGCCTGCCGGTACGGCGGCGAGGAGTTCGCCATCGTTCTGCCCGAGACCGATCGCGCCGGTGCGCTGACGATCGGGGAGCGGATCCGCAAGCGGATCGCCAGGATGGAGGTACCGGCCGGGGACGATCTGATGCGCACGACCGTCAGCATCGGCATCGCGACCTATCCGGCCGACTACCCCGGGACCCTGCCCGGACTCCTGGACCGGGCCGACCAGGCGCTCTACGCAGCGAAGGAGACCGGGCGCAACCGGGTGATCACGACGGGAGCATTAGCGGAGAAGACCAGGGCGTCCCGCCGCGCACGATGAGATCCCGCCCCACCCTCATCCACCACTCTCGATGAATTCGAGCAGCGACCGGCCGATCCGGCGTTCGAACTGCTCGGCCAGGGAGGGGACCTCGCCAGTGGCCGAATCGACCAGCACTTTCTCCACCCTCAGCAGCGGGAAGTAGACGGTCGACAGCCGGCTCCCCGGCTCTCCGCGGGCTGTGCCGGCGACCCATTCGTCGAACGAGTTCAAATCGATCCCCTCGATGACGATCCCGGTGGCGTCGAGGTGACGGACGATCCCCCAGAACCTCTCGCGCGGGTTCTGAAGATAAGCGATCACGGATGCCGGCGGCTTGAGGAAAGGGATCACCATGTGCGCACCTCCGGAGCGAGCCTCACGGCAGGTCAATCCGCGGGTCGTCTCGACGGGTCTGAGGTCTCGCGCAGTTCGATCAAGATGCCCCCGGTCCCTTTCGGATGGATGAACGCGATGCGCGAGCCCTCGGTGCCCGGGCGCCCAGTCTCGCCTGCGGGGACCAGGCCGGCATCCCCGAATCGTTTCATCGCCGCGTCCAGATCGGCAACCTCGAAGCAGATGTGGTGGATCCCTTCCCCGCGCCGTTCGATGAAACGCGCCACGGTCGAATCGTCGGAGAGCGGCTCGACCAGCTCGATGCGGGTCCGACCGGCGGGCAGCATCGCTACACGCACCTTCTCCCCCTCGACCTCCTCCACAGAGGTCAGATCGAGTCCCAGGATGTCACGGTAGAGCGCGACCCGATCCTGCACGCTGCGAACCGCAACGCCGAGGTGATCGAGAACCGTTCCATCGGGCCGGCCGGCGCTCATGCGATCGATGATCCCGCGCGCCGCTGTA
>JAZGDH010000433.1:0-4402 GCA_036477555.1 Acidobacteriota bacterium | reverse complement strand
GGTGATACGCGCGGCGATCGACGACGAGTTCCTCGCCCGCTATCCGATCCGCTCGTTCCCGTCGTACGAGGCGATCGGGAGGCCCTCCGCGCCTCGACGGGATATCGTCGCCGATGCCGGTGTCGAGAAGGAAATCTTGAACCGACTTCGGAATCTCGGGTACATCGCCGGCGGGGCGGATGGCGAGGCGCTCCTCAGTGGATATCTCGTCGAGGCTTCGCTGCACTTCAGAAATAAGGACTACGCGAAGGCCGAGGCCGTGATCGAGCAGCTCCTCACCTCGGCCCCGAACGACACGCCCGGCCTCAGGCTGGCCTCCCAGATCTACGCGGCACAGAAGCGCTACGGGCCGGCCATCGACGCGGCGCGCAGGGTAGTCGACTCCAATCCGGAGGGGGAGCGTTCGATCTACAAGCGGCTCAGCCGACTCTATCTGGACAGCGGGCGCTCCGATGAGGGCCTCGCCTTCCTCAGACAACTGGCGAAGGGACACGCCGGCGTCGGAGAGCTACGGGCCGCAATCGGCTCTTTACTCCTCGGGATGGGTAAAACCGAAGAGGCCGAGAAGGAACTTCTCGCCGCGCTGCAGCTCGACTCGAGCCTGGGAGAGCCGCTCACCGACCTGCACAAGATTTATCGTGGGACACCCAGGGTGCTCAGTTTAGAGCCGATCGTACGGCAGGGGCTGGCGGCTAACGACAAGTCGGTCGTTCATCATAACTGGATCGGCATGATCTACGAATGGAAGAAGCAGTTCCCGCAGGCCGAGCGATCTTTCCTCAGGGCGTTGGAGCTCGATCCCGATTACGCCGCGACGATGGTGAACCTGGGCGCCCTGTACGGCCGGACGGGACGGCTCGAGGAGGCGGTGACGATCCTCACGCGGTCGGTGGAAAAAGAGCCCGAGAACGAGGAGTCGTGGGTCAACCTCGGGGGTGCCCTGGGCAGGCTCCATCGGCCGGCGGAGGCGATCGAAGCTCTGGAGACCGCCCGCGGGATGGGGGTCCGGACGACCGTCCTGTTCAATTCACTGGCGCTCGCCTATCTCGAGCTCCACGAACTCGAGAAAGCCCGGCGCTTCCTCGAGGAATCCCTGACGATCGATCCGGACCAGACCGACGCTCGAGAGCTGCTCGAGTCGGTGGATCAGCGGTCTTGAGGAAGGCGTTCGGAGTGCGCGGTCGGAAGAATCCCCGGGTATCCGCTCGTCCAGCCTAGAGGTCCTCCGGGATCTCCCGCTTGCGGCGCTCGACGAATTCCGTCAGCTCATCGAGGATCGCCGCGTCGAGTGTCGGCTCGACGTAGGTCTCCAGCAGCTTCTTGTAGCGGTCGGTGGCCCGAGTGTAGGCATCACGCGATCCCCGCTTGACCCACGCCTCGTACGCCTCGGTGTCGGACAGTTGCGGGTAATAAAATTCCGTTCTGTAGTATTTGCGGGTGTGGGCCTCCCCCAGGAAATTACCGCCGGCACCGACCCGTGCGATGACGTCCACCGCAAGCCGATCCTCGTCGACCCGAATGCCCTGGAAGAATCGCTCGGCCATCTCGAGCATCTCGGCGTCGAGAACCATCTGCTCGAACGAAGCGGTCAGCCCCCCGTCCAGCCAGCCGGCGGCATGCGGAACATAGTGCACGCCGCCGAGCAGGATCGGCCACAACATCATCATCTTTTCCTGCCCTGCCTGCGCATCCGGCACCTTCGAGTTCGTCATCACGCCGCCGGCGCGGCACGGGATGCCGTAGCGCCGTGCCATCTGAGCCGATGCCATGATGCCGAGGGCCGCCTCGGGACGACCGAACGCCGGTGCTCCGGTTCGCATCTCCAGTGCGGCCAGGAACGAGCCGTACATCACCGGTGAACCGGGCCGGACGAGTTGTGCCAGGACGATCCCGGCGAGACATTCGGCATTCTGCTGGGCCATCGCCGCCGCCAGCGTCACGGGACTGGTCGCCCCGGCCATGATGAACGGGGTGAGGTTGTTGACCTGCCCCGCGGCGGCATATTCGATCAGCCCACCCGTCATGTGGTCGTCGTACCGCATCGGACTGTTCGAGTTGATGAAGCCGACGATCGTCGGCATGTCGAGAAGACGCTCGCGCCCCCCGAAGACAATCGCCATCATGTCGATGTGATCGCGCGCGCGCAATGTGCTCCACGCGTCCCCGATCATCCCCTTGCTGCTCAGCCGGATCTGGTCGTACAGGATGTCGAGGTGCCGCGTCTCGATCCGCACGTCGCGCGGCGTCGCCTCCGGACAGCCATGGTGGATGACGTCCAGCACCTCCGACAGCCGGATCAATTCTTGTTGACTGGCACGGGTCGCGTCGCGCCTCCCGCGCTCCCGATCGGCGATGAACGGCGGGCCGCTGACCGGCGCGAAGATCAGATTATCCCCTCCGATCACAACGTTGTTTTCGGGATTCCGTGCGTGGATGATGAACTGTGAGGGCGCGAGGGCGATCTGCTCCGCGACGAACTCGGGATCGAGCAGGACCCGCTGCTCGCTGCGGTCGATCTTCATCCCGTGACCCTCGAACAGATCGAGAGCGGCATCGCTTTCGAATGCGACGCCGTGCTGCGAGAGCATCTGCATCGATGCCCGATGGACGTCCTCTTCCGCCTGAGGAGGCAGGATCGGGACCGGCTTGAGCGTGTTCTTGATCCCTCGCAAGATCGTTTCCCTCCTAGTGCGGCAGGATCGGGGTGAGGATCAGTAGTCCCGCCCAGACGACGAACAGCGCGGTCAGGTCGAGGAGAATCCCGGCGCGGATCATGTGGCGCAGGGGAACGAGCCCGGTTCCGAACACAATAGCATTCGGAGGGGTCGACACGGGGAAAATGAATCCGCACGTGGCGGCGAGCCCGACGCCGAGCGCCGGCCGGACCGGATCGAGCCCCGACACCTCGGCCGCCGCGATCACCATCGGCACGAGAATTGTCGTGGCGGCCGTGTTGGACGCAAACTCGCTCACGACGATGCTCAACGCGATGGCGCAGAACAGCAACCCCGGGCCGGTGCGGGCCAGGCCGAACTCCTGTAGTCCCTCCCCCACCCAGCGCGCTACACCGGTGTCCGACGCCAGCGTGCCGAGCGAAAGACCACCGCCGAAAAGAAGGATGATCCCCCAGTTGACCTGCCGCCCCTCGTGCCACGAGAGTGCAAAGCGGCGGCGGCGCCATTCGATCGGCGCCACGAACAGCAGCGTGGCGCAGAACAGCGCGACCCCCGCTTCGGGGAGATGCTGGTGGAGCGCTATCGCGAGGGGGGAGGCACGGCCAAGGAGGATCGCCGTCAGAGAAGGCAGGGTCCACAGCAGGGCGGCAAGCCCGAAGGCGGCCATCGTCAGCCTCGCGCCGATGGCAAGGCCCCGGACCGACTCATCCCCGGCATCTGCCGCAGGGTCCGGATTTCCCGAGGCAGGCGACGCGCCCGCTGCCCACCCGGGCGCTCCCTGCATCTCCATGCGCTCTTCCAGGCTCCGTCGGGAGAGCGTCGTCCAGACGATCGAGAAGACAAACAGCACCAGCGCGATCGGCACACCGAACAGAAGCCAGTCGACGAATCCGATCCGCACCCCGGTCATCTCTTCGATGAATCCGGCAACCAGAAGGTTCGGAGGCGTCCCGACGAGGGTGGCGATCCCGCCGATCGAGGCGCCGTAGGCGATCATCAGGAGCACGCTGCCGGTCCACGGCTGCAGTCTGCCGGCGGAGCCGCCCTTGCCGTCTTCTCCGCCGGCGCGGCAGGCGCCGACCGCGATCGGCGTCATGAGTGCGGCTGACGCCGTGTTCGAGATGCAGGTGGACATCAAGCCGGAGGCTGCGCCGACACCGAGAATCCGACCCAGCCGACTGCGCGCGAACCGGCCGCTGCCGAGCATCCGCGACGCGACGCGACGATCGAGACGATACTTCCGAAACGCTTCCGCCAGCAGAAACGTTCCGATGAACAGAAAAATGATCGGGTTGGCGTAAGGCGCGAGCACCTGACGCGCCGGCGCCACGCCGAGCAGAATGGCGAGCGCCGACGCGAGCAGCGCCGTGGCCGGCAATGGGATCGCTTCGGTCGCCCAGAAGAATATCGCCAGTGTGAGGATCGCCAGCAGGCGTCTCGCCTCGGGCGCCAGGTCGCCCGGATGGATCAGGAAGACGGCGACGGCGACGAGGGGGCCGGCCAACAGACCGAACGTCCGCATTCCCCTCTCGAACCGATCCTCGCGTTTCCCGGACAGGGCGCCGACGTCGTTCATGACTGAGCCGGGGGGTGCGGGGAATGTTCGAGAAGCCGCATGCCGCGGGCCCGGTGCACGGGTCAGCGCAGCTCCGGCCAGCCGAGGATTCGATCCGCGATCTGCGGACCGGTGAAACCGAATTTCTCCGCCAGCACCTTGAGCGGGGCGG
>JAZGDH010000432.1:0-2005 GCA_036477555.1 Acidobacteriota bacterium | reverse complement strand
AAGAGATTCAACAGACAGGGTGCACGTCAGGCGGCTGCACCGTCACAATCATGATGAGCGACCCCTGCTCGATGAGAGGATGTGAACGATGAACGATCAGGCGATTCAGATGAATGAGGACGGTTCTCGATCGACCGATCGGCGCTCGTTCCTGCGCTGGATCGGCGCGGCGGGGATCGGTGCGGCGGGGATGGCCGCGCAGACGAGTGTCATCGCCTCGCCCCTGCTGCTGCGCGCCGCACCCGCGACCCGGGCCGGAACCGGGGACTCGATCGCGCGCCTGAGCTCGAACGAGAATCCCTACGGCCTGTGCGACGCGGCGCGCCGGGCGATCGCTGCTGGACTCGACCGGGCCAACCGCTATCCGATCGAGGAATACGTGGAACTGAAAGAGGCCCTGAGTGAGAAGCACGATCTCGATCCCGCCCGCATTCATCCCGGCGCCGGCTCGACCGAACTGCTGCGCGCCGCCGTCGGGGCGTACGCCGCGGGCGGGCGGCTGGTCGCGGCCGACCCGACCTACGAGGACCCGTTCTACTACTCGCCCCCGTTCGAGGTGACCCAGGTGCGCGTCCCACTCGACGCGGACGGCGCCCACGATCTCCCGGCGATGGAACGCGCCGCCTCGGGCGGGGCCCGCCTCGTCTACATCTGCAACCCGAACAATCCGACCGGGACGATCGTGGACGGCGCGCAGCTGGAAGCGTTCATTCGCCGCGTGTCGCGGAAGGCCCTCGTCCTCGTGGACGAGGCGTACCACGACTACATCGAGGACAAGCGCTATCGGAGTATGACGCCTCTCGTGCGGGAGGGTCTCCCGGTGGTCGTGACCCGCACCTTCTCGAAGATCCACGGCATGGCCGGGCTGCGGCTCGGCTACGCCCTGTGCGGCACGGAGGAGCTCGCCGATCGGCTCCACGCCCACCTGACGTTCGCCGGCGCGAGCGTCGTGGCGATACGCGCCGGTCTCGCGAGCCTCACCGACGTCGAATTTCAAACGTACTGCCGAGGAAAGAACGCGAAGGCGCGGCGCTTCCTGAGCGCGGCGCTCGAAGAGCGCGGCTACCGCGTCTTCCCCTCACACACCAACTTCGTGATGTTCCGGCTCGGTACCGATGTCCGCGAGCTCAGAAAGGCGATGGCCGCCCGCGGCGTCCGGATCGGCCGGCCGTTCCCCCCGATGACCGACCACTGCCGCGTCAGCCTCGGCACGATGGCCGAGCTCGAAAGATTCGTGGGCGAACTCGACCACTGGCGGAAGGCCCGGGCCGCCTGACGATTTTCGCTCTTTCGGGGAACCCGATCGCAGCGCCGGTGTCTAACCCCGGCGATGGAGACGAAACGACCTTCCGAATCGGGCATTTTCAGGCAGATGGTGGCATTCTTCCGGGACCCTCGCCACTATCAGATCCTGATCCTCTCGCTCCTTCATTTATATAGCCTGCTCCGGCTCGACTTCGGAATCGTGATCGGTCGCCTCCCGATCCTCCTGGGGATCGCCCTCGCGACCCAGGCGTTCTGGACGGAACAGAAGCGGCTCCCCCGCTTCGATCCCAGAAGCCCCCTGATCTCTGCCCTCTCCCTCAGCTTGCTCCTGCGAACCGAATCGGTGTTCCTGGCCGCCCTCGCGGCTGTGGTGACGATGTCGAGCAAATTCCTGCTCCGCTGGCGCGGGAAGCACATCTTCAATCCGACCAACTTCGGCATCGTCGTCATGGTCCTGCTGACGGGGCAGGCCTGGGTCTCGCCCGGGAACTGGGGATCCGGCGCCTGGTTCGGGTTTCTTCTCGCCTGCCTCGGTGGCGTCGTCGTCAACCGCGCGGCGCGCAGCGATGTGACATTCGCCTTTCTCGGCTTTCACGCCTCACTGCTGCTCCTGCGCGCGTGGTGGCTCGGGGATCCGATCGGCATCCCGCTGCATCAACTGCAAAGCGGCGCGCTGCTGATCTTCGCCTTCCTCATGATCTCCGATCCGAAGACCACACCCGATTCCCGCGCCGGCCGG
>JAZGDH010000431.1:0-2024 GCA_036477555.1 Acidobacteriota bacterium | reverse complement strand
TCATCAACTACTACCAGCGTGTGGCGCGCATCTACCGTCTCGACCCGCGCGTCCCGCAGCGCGTTCTCATGGATCTCGGGTTCGAGCAGATGGGGGCGAGCGACTACGATAATGCGTCGGCGACATTTACTTACTTCGCCGAACGTTACCAGGGGAATCCGATCCCCCTGATCGCGCTCGGCGACATCCAGCTGGCCCGCAACGACCGGGCCGGCGCGGCCGTCTATTTTCTCGAGGCCAGCCGCATGATCCCGCAGGATCCCAACCTCGAGCGCCGTCTCGAGGATCTGGGCGCCTCCACGGAGGAACCGTCCGGCTAGGAGCCTGACCCCGGCCCCGATCACCGGGATCCGTCTCATGCTGAGTCTCTGACGGGTCAGCCGAACAGCAGGAAGCGCGCGTGCCGGGGCAGGAAACGGAGCGCCGCGCGATGGCCGATCAGGGCGAGGGTGAGCGATCCGAGCGCGAGAAGCGCCGGTCCCGCCGGACCGTGCAGGAGGCTGTGCCACGGCTCGCCGTCGATGCCGAGCAGGAACCGGATGATCCCTCCGTGGATCAGGTAAACGGCGTAGGCGCCGGTCGCCAGGATCATGACGGGCCGGGCGATGCCCGATGCGCCGATTCCACCGCCGGGGGACGATCGATCGAGAGAAACACCGGCGAGGCAGGCGGTGCAGACGGCCAACGCGAACACGATCGAACTCGGCTTCAGGAAACTCGCCGCCAGCCCGAGGGAACCGCTCGCCGCCAGCACACCGTCGAACTCGAGCAGGGAGGAGGTGTAAGCGATCACCGCGATCGTCATGCAGATCGGGCGCCACGAATCGGGCACCGGCCGGCCCCGGCCGGCGCTCAGTCCGAGCAGGATGCCGGCCAGGAAGAACGACGCCCAGGGTATGAAGAGCGAGAGGGAAGCGGAGAACCCGCTACGCATCAACTCCCCATCCGGCCCGGCGGAGTGCGCCGCGACGGTGAACAGGCCGATCGTCCCGGCCAGCAGCGACCCGCACAGGGCCCACGCGACCCGACGCCGCCCGATCCCGAGCCGCGCGAGCGGGCCGGCGAGCAGCGTCAACTGGGCGAGGACGATCAGAAAGTAACCGCCGGTGAACGTGTCTCCGATCAGGAATCGGCGCAGGAATCCCCCATCCACACCACCCCCTCCGATCCAGTGCGGCATGGCGAAGAAGACGGTGCTCCAGATCAGGTAGGGCGCCAGCAGCCGGATCATCCTCCTCTTCAACGAACCGTGCGCGGCGAATGGGTCGCCGGGGCGCGATGATCCCCCGAGGGTGGTCAGGAACCCGGCGATCAGAAAGAACGCCGGGACGCTGAAGCGACCGAGTTGATTGACCGCGGCGAGAAGCTTGAAGTACGTCGTGTCGACGCTCCCGTCCGCGACGAGACCGGCCAGCATCGGCGATGTCGCATGGATCGTCACCACGCCCAGAATGGACCAGGCGCGCAGGCGGTCGATCGCCACGAGGCGTACCCGGCCTGCGACGGGATCCCGATCGCTCTGCTGCCGTTCGGTTTTCACGAGCGCCTCCATCCCCGGACCCTCCCCGGGCGCCGTCCGCGCGCACCGGTCCCTTCATAATCTTGTGATCCCGGCGGCGGGGCGCAAGCATGTTCAACGCCGGGCCGGCTGTAGTACGATGCCCTCAATCGCGCATCGACAATCGCTTTTACCGGGAGGGACGATGGGCGAGAGGACAACCGGCCGATCCGATCGGCTCCTGCCGACATTTTCACCAACCTCATCGCGAGGCAGGACTGGGAGATATGCGAACGCGTCCAGGAGGGGATCGCCTCACGCGCCCATGTCCGCGGCGTCTACCTGCCGATCGAGCGCGACGTCGACGAGTTCATCCACTGGGCCCGGGACCGCGTTGAACCCCGCTGATCGTTCGCACACGTGAGCGCGCCGTCCGGTTCCGTCGGCCGCTACGGCCGGAAGGTCGGCTTCCTGGGCCTGGTGGCGCTGCTGTTCGGCTCGCTGTCGGCCGGGCCGGCCAGCATCG
>JAZGDH010000430.1:0-2380 GCA_036477555.1 Acidobacteriota bacterium | reverse complement strand
TGCCGATCCGTCTCGGCACCGTGAATGCCGACGGGCCCCAGGACCTGGTCGTCTTCGCCCTGACCCGGAAGGGTCGCGTCGAGACCATCAACTACCGGACCGTGAAGCTTCCCACCGGCATGGACGTGCCGGTCTTCCTCAAGGACGAGTTCGCCGACTTCTACCGCGACATGTTCTCCACCGCCGTGCGCGAGAAGAACATGCGGGCGGTCTTCCTCGAGTACGCGTGGGACATGGGCTGGTGCGATCCGTGCGCCGCCGATCCCCTCTCTCCCGACGAGCTTCGCGAGCTCGGCGTCTTCTGGCTGGGAGGCGGCCGGTCGATTCTTCCCCGCAGCGGGCAGAACGTCTTCATCACGAGACTGCACCTGCGATATACCGCAGACACCTTCCCGGAGGATCTGTTTTTCCAGGAGACAGCGGACCGCACCAACTTCCAGGGGCGTTATGTGATTCGCCACGCGTGGAAGGGGGGGGATCGCTGCCCGACCGCCGAGCGCTATCGTGAGGATCTGCGACAGCGCCGCGAGAAGGAGGCGACGATGCTCGCCTCGCTGACCGGCCGTGACATTGACGAGATTCGCAGGAAGATGGAGCTCGGAGAGCGGCTGGCCGGCACGAGTGGTGACGATCGTCCGTGGTGGCAGCGGATCTGGGGGAACTGAACCGGCAGCGCATGCCCCGCTGGTCCCCGAGAAAAGGGACCGCGGGGCATGTTCGTTCGGGGGCACCTGTGCGATGCTAGGAGGCTATCCGGGTATCAGGTGGGGGGGGCGCATGGGGCTTGCCGGGCGGGGACAGGGCGGCGGCGATCCGCTTCTGAGCACGACGCACGGCGGCATTCTCACATTGACGCTGAACCGGCCCGCGGCCCGCAACGCCCTGTCCGCCGGACTGATGGACACCCTGCAGAACACGTTCGACCGTATCGCCGGGGATCGCTCGGTGAAAACGGTCATCCTGGCCGCGAACGGCCCGGCATTCTGCGCCGGGCATGATCTCAAAGAGCTCCGCTCGAATCGCGACCGCACGTTCCACGAGAAACTGTTCGCCCAGTGCAGTCGGCTGATGATCACGATCACCCGCCTGCCGCAGCCGGTCATCGCCAGGGTCCAGGGGATGGCAACCGCCGCAGGGTGCCAGCTGGTCGCGACCTGCGACCTCGCGGTCGCCTCGACCGACGCGCGATTCGCCACCCCCGGTGTGAACATAGGACTGTTCTGCTCGACCCCGATGGTGGCGCTGAGCCGCGCGGTCGGCCGCAAGCAGGCGATGGAGATGCTGCTCACCGGCGATCCGATCGATGCGCAACAGGCCGCGCGGATCGGTCTCGTCAATCGCGCCGTCAGCCCCGACCGGCTCGGCGCCGAGGTCGACGATCTCGCGGCGAAGATCGTCGGCAAGTCGCGCCTGGTCGTCGCCATCGGTAAGGAGGCGTTCTACAACCAGGTCGAAATGGATCTGGAGCGCGCCTACGCCTATGCCAGCCGGGTGATGACCGAGAACATGCTGGCGCGCGACGCGGCGGAAGGGATTGACGCCTTCCTCGAGAAGCGCCCGCCCCGGTGGCACGACGCGTAACGGAAAATTTTCTTGACAGGCCGCGGACCGCACACTACGCTCGATGTGACTCAACACTCGATCGAAAAGGCAGCCCGATGCCCCGTCATCGCCCCCATCGTGTACTCGTCATCGGCCATGGCGCCATCGGCACCGCCGCTCTTCCACTTCTCCTCAAACGTCTGCCGGTCGAGCCGGACCGCATCACGATCCTCGATCAGGAGGATCGTCGCTCCGATCTCGTTGAGCACACCGCGCGCGGGCTGCGCTGCGAGCGCCTGACAATCACGAAGGAGAACTACGCCGAGGTGCTTGGACAGCGCCTGGAGGCCGGGGATCTCCTGATCGACCTGACCTCCTACATCGACACGCTCGCCCTCGTCGAATGGTGCCAGTCGCGCGGCGTGCTGTTTCTGAACTCGGCCATCGAACGCTGGTCCGGCGACGAGGGAGCGGCCCACAATCCGGATGAGGGGCTGCTCTACCCGCGAATATGGCGATTCCACGAATGGATGCTGCGCAATCCACGGCCGAACGGCCCGACCGCCGTCGTCGATCACGGCGCCAATCCGGGGCTCGTCAGCCACTTCGTGAAGCAGGGACTATGTGAAATCGCCGGCTCCCTGCTGAATGGACCGGACCGTCTCAACGGCCGATCCTCCGCCGTACGCGAGGCGCTCGATGCGGGCGAGTGGGCGCTGCTGGCCGAAGCGCTGGGCGTGCGCGTCATCCAGATCAGCGAGCTCGACACACAATCCTCCCCGACTCCTCGCCCGCGCGGCGAGTTCCAGTCAACCTGGTCGGCCAGCACCATGCACGA
>JAZGDH010000043.1:0-2217 GCA_036477555.1 Acidobacteriota bacterium | reverse complement strand
CGTCACGTCGCGGAAAACTTGGATCTCTCCCGTCGCGGGCCAGGCGATCTCGATCGCCTCGATCGCCAGGGCATTCCCTAGACCAATCTCCTGCTGCAGGCTGTTCCCTCCGAAGCTTCCTCCGGCGCCGACCGTCCTGTGGATCTCCCGCGCGCCGCCGGGCGTCCGCACCCGCACCCTGATGCGCGCGCCGACGCCGCTCCGATTGGAGCGCCGTCCCTCCAGCCTCAGCGTGATCCAGCGGTGAGGCGTCCCGGGATTCTCGAACAGAGCGCTCATGGCTGAGTCGATCTCGAAGAACCCCCCCAGCTCGATGAACAAATCCTGATCGCCGTCGTTGTCGATGTCTCCGAAGGCGACGCCGTGCCCCTTCTGCAGGTGCCCCACATCGACCGCCGTCGTGACGTCCTGAAAGGACCTCCCCTCGTCATTACGGAACAGGAGGTTCGGGATGATCGTCCCCAGACTCGACTCACCGGTGCCGTAGTATGCGTCCAGCCATCCGTCGTTGTCGATGTCCCCGAAGTTGCAGCCCATAGCGAGTGGGACCCGGTTCAACCTCATCTTCGTGCTCACCTCGGTGAAGGTCCCATCCCCCTCATTGTGGTACAGGAGCGGCGTCGCCATGCGGTTCGGCAGCCCGAGAAGCAGCGCCGCCGCCTCGCCGACGCAATCCATCAGCCGGCACGGCCTGTCCCAGGCGAGCGTCTTGTATCCCGCCACCATGATGTCCTGCCATCCATCGTTGTCGTAGTCCCAGAACCACACGGGGAAGCTGTTCATCGGCCCGATCGTGCCAGCCTCACGCCCCACCTCAGTGAACCGCCAATCCTCCCCCTTCGGTCCCTTTCTGGCGCGCGGGCCGTCGTTGCGGTACAGCCGGTTGTCACCGCCCAGGACCGAGACGTAGAGGTCCAGGCGGCCGTCGTTGTTGAAGTCCCCCCACGCCACTCCTTTCACGTACCCCATGCTCGGGTCGCCGAAGTTGAACGCCTTGTTGGTGAAGGTCCCGTCGCGATTGTTGTGGTACAGCTCGCAGGGATGCGGCTCATCGGTGGCGGTCTCGTTGCCGATGAACAGATCGAGCCAGCCGTCGTTGTCGTAATCGCCCCAGGCGGCCGTCTGCGTCGGGTGGAAGCTGAGCACGCCCGCCTCTTCCGTCACATCATCGAAGGTCCCGTCCCCGTTGTTGCGGAGGAGCGAGTTCGGAAACAGTCCTCCCTTGTGCATCCAGCCGCCGCGCAGGACCAGGACGTCGGCGTAGCCGTTGTTGTCGTAATCGGCGTGCTTGAAGTTGAGCCCGCCGATCTCGCCGGTCAGACCGGCCGCCTCGGTCGTCTCGCTGAATGTCCCGTCACCGTTGTTTCTGAAGAGGCGGAGCTGATCGTGGAACCCCATCGACGACACCATGATGTCGAGAAATCCGTCACCGTCGAAGTCTTCCATGGCGCCGCCGCCCGCCTGGCCTCGAACCGCCAGCCCGGCGCGCGGCGCGACGTTCGGGAAGCGGGAGGCCTCCGCTTCGGACTCGAACATCGAGGGAGGGATCCGATAGGGCTCCGGCACGCCGTCGGGATAGCTCCCCAGGGTCATGTGGGCGATATTCAGAAGCCACAGGGCTCCCGGGTTGTCGGGATCGTCCTTCAATATCTCCAGCAACGGCTCGATGGCGCTGCGCGAGCCGCGCTGCGCCTGATGCACGCCGTCACCCCGGATCGGCAACAGGCACGACACCGGCGAGTGGCGCACGATGCAGTTCTCCACCTCGCCCAGTTTCAGGTAGCCGAGGGTCAAGAACTCGCGGACCTCATTGAGGGACGGCCCTTCGCCCGGCGCGAACGCCGGGCGCTCCAGGAAGGGAAGGATCAGCTCGATCGCCTCCTCGGGCTTCCCCATCTTCAGCATCTCGTCGGCCAGATTCGTCGTCAGCATGATGCGCTGCTCCGGGATCGGGGCCTTCTGGACCGCCTGTCTGAGAAAGGCGGCCCGCTCGGCGTTAAGGAACTGGTTGTTGATCGGGTTGAGGTTTCTGATCAGTTCGTCGAGACGCGCGGCCATACGCCGGGTCCCCTCCCCCTTCTTGAGCGGCCGGGCCTTCTCCGCGCAAGACAGGCCCAGCAGGATCGCCGCCGCGAGACTCCATCCGAGGGCGATCGGGCCTAGGCGGGTTGCCAGCTGCTTCCCGGTTCTCATCGGCGATTCCCGACTTTCATCGAC
>JAZGDH010000429.1:0-4983 GCA_036477555.1 Acidobacteriota bacterium | reverse complement strand
GGATCAGTGTTCCGATCCCGGCGCAGTCGACGAACGAAACGCCCGACACGTCGATGACGACTCTCCGCATGCCGCCGTTCAGGAGGCGACGCACCCTGCGCAGGATCTCGCGGGTCCCGGACCCGGCAGCGAGCGGTCCCCGGATCTCGAGCACTCCACGGATGCGTCCCCTCACCTCACGAATCTTCAGCCTGTGCGTCATCCCGTTCCCCTCCCGGCGACCAGCGCCTACAACGATCTCTACGCGCGGCCTGGAGGATCGGTTCCACTCGATCCGAAACGATTCCGAACGAGTCGTCGCTGGGGGTCAGTCGGGCGAAGGTACTGCGTCGGTCGCGGCGGGGGGTTCGGCCGGCCGGACGGCGTTGAGGATCTCCTGCAGTTGGTACAGGATTCTGTCGAAGGTCACGGCATCGATGACCATCAGGGAACGGAGGGCCATGTCGCGCACCGGGACGCGCCCCGCGGTGTCCTTCGGCCCGAACAACAGGTGCTGGGAGGGGGTCGTCTCCGCTCCATTCCGGCGTTCGCCGCCGATCGTCAGATCGAGACTCGGCCGCGAGGCGAGGGTCGATCGGAGCGGTTCAGGCGGCTCGTCGATGAAGGAGCCCGCCCGCACCGTCCCGAGCACCCGCACCAGCGCGTCCACGATGTCGTCCGAGACGATGCCACTGACCCGCCCGCTCGCCCCCCACTGCTGCTGCTCCAGGCGCGTGAGGACGACGGCAACCTCCCCGGCGCGCGAGGCCGTCAGGGTCTCGATCTGGTACTGGCTCATCCCCAGAAGATCCTTCCGCCGCAGATCGAACAGGCGGGTCTGCACCTTCTCCCAGATGTCATCCGACACCTGCACGACAGGACCGCGGCCGAGGATACGAAGGTAGCGTGCGCCCTCGGTGGCGGCGCCGAACTCGATGGTTCTCGGCTCGACCCAGCCGTCCTGGAGAATGGTCAGACGTGCGCTCGGGGGGGCGAGTCCGAAGCGCTGCAGATCCTCGGACGTGGGCGACTCGGACACGAAGGCGTAGGCGACCAGTCTGTCGACCGCGCTGAGAAGCTCGGTCACGATCGGTCCGTCCGCGGGCGCCGAGATCGGCTCGACGATCTTCCAGCCGCTGTCGGGCTTCTCGAGCCGCACAACCTCCCCGGCCCGCTCTATCGTCAGCAGATTAGATTTCCAGGGGTCGAGCGGTAGAACGCTCTTGTCGCGCAGTCGCAGCAGGTGCTGATCGGCCAGGTCGCCGATCGAAGGGCTCACGACCCCGACTTCGCCTTCGCCAGGCAGCAGCACGTAGACGGCGTTCCCGATCGGGGTGGATCCGCCGACCGCGATGCTACGAGGTTTCTGCACCGACGCCAGCTCGACCGTCAGCGTGGCGCGCGGACGATCGAGGCCGTACAACGCGAGATCGTCTCCCACTTCGATGCGTCGCTCGATGCGTACGCTCTCGAGCACCGACAACAGGCCCTCGATCGCTTCGCCATCGGCCGCAGTGGAAAGCGGCTCGGCAATTCGGAACCCGTCCTCATCCCAGGCGACCCGGACGCGTCCGTGATCGTTCTCGATCGTCAGCGCCTGCAGATCATGTCGCTCGAAGGGGATCGGGCGCGCACGGTTCTCCTCGGTGCGTCTTCGCTCCTCGCCGCCCGGCTGCTCGGCGAAATAGATCCACGCCGAAAGGCCGACCAGTACGGCGACGGCGACGAGAGGTCCCGGCCGGAGTCTCATGATTGCGAACCTCAGAGCCGGCGGCGCCGGATCCAGACCGCGATCCCCGCGGCCGCAATCGAGACCGGCATTAGAACCACGATCGTCAGGAAATAGTAGCGGATCTGATCCGATGTCAGCACGACGAGATGCGGCTGGGATGGTTGCGGCCGAATGGAGACCAGCTCTTCCCGCTCGGCCAGCCAGGCGATCGCATTGAGGGCCAGATCGCCGTTCCCCGTCATATTGAAGTATCCGTTGGTGACGAAATCCGAGTCTCCGAACAGCACGAGGCGAGCCTCCCGGCGAACATCGGAAGGCCGGTCGCCGGCATCGTCCCCGGACACACCGTCCCCTTCGGCGGCCGTGTCGCCCCCTTCCGGGTCATCCGCCCCATCCCCGATCCGGCGGCTGGCCGCCGCTGCGACCACCACCGGCCCCCTCGTGTCGACCCCCTCGTCGTAGGTGATGCTCCCGCTCTCGACCTCCGAGACGTTCGCCTCGCCCCAGGACGCGTCGGAGGTTCGTGCCAGACGAGATACGGAGACACGCTCGGGCAGCGTCTCGGCGATCCGGATGGAGGACACCATCGGGTAGAGAGTCTGGTACTTGAATCCCCGGGTCACGGCGTGGAGCGGATCGTATCCAGCCGCATCGATCACAGGCATGCGCGCGTCGCCGCCGAAGATCTGCGACACCTTGTCGATGACGACATCCTCCCTCACGGCCAGCCCGAACGCGCTCAGGATTCCCGCCAGCCCCGGATCGGTTCCCGGATCGATCAGCACCAGAGCCCGTCCTCCCGCGTTCAGGTAATCGTTCACCATCCCGATCTGCTCCGGCAGAAACGGACGGTCGGGGCCTGCGATGACGAGAACCCCGGCGTCCTCCGGCACACCGGAGGTGAGCGCAGCCGGCGCCACGCGGTAGTCCTGCTTCAACAGGGCCTCCGCGAGCAGGGAGAGCCCCGAGCGCTCGCGCTCCTCCAGGCTCCGCTCCCCGTGCCCGGTTGTGACATAGGCGACGAGCTGATCTTCGCGTGTCACCTTAATCAGGGCATTGGTGAGCGATTCTTCGTCGGCGGTCGTGGTGCGGCTCTCCCGTCCTGCGCTCTCGAACACGATGGTGCCGTAGTCCCGGATCTCGAAGCGCCCCACCTCGCCCGGATTCTTGTCGGGATCGACGAAGCGCCAGGTCAATTTGTCGCTGTGGTATCGGTATTCCTCGACCAGCTCCTCGAGACGACCGCGACCCGGCTCACCCTCGCGATGGAAGGCTGTGGCGCGCACCTCGCCCGGCAGGGTCTCGAGGACACGGATCGTCTGCGGGCTGAGAGAGAACGCCTTGTTCTCGGTGACGTCGTAGCGGGCGTGGTGGCGCCCGGCGATGAAATTGACCAGCACCACGATCGCCGTCACCACCAGAATGTACCCGGCGCTGGCTCCCGCCGACCGCCCCCGCCGACCCTTCAGGATCAGGGCGACCCGCTTGCGGTCGAGGACGAGCCCCGACACGATGAGGGTCAGGCCGAAGAGGGCGATCGAGATCGCGAG
Source organism: Acidobacteriota bacterium (assembly GCA_036477555.1). Taxonomy (GTDB): domain Bacteria; phylum Acidobacteriota; class Polarisedimenticolia; order Gp22-AA2; family Gp22-AA2; genus JAPUIN01. The sequence goes on along the minus strand of JAZGDH010000429.1, from coordinate 1,722 downwards.
CGACCTTCGCTCCGGCACCACGGTCGTCAGGATGAATCCGAGCACCAGCAGCAGGGCACCCGTACCGGCACCGTAGTCCCTGAGGATCCTCACGCGCGCGCCCCTCTCAACGCCATTTCTGCGATTCCACGACGCGTTGCGTCAGGAACAGAGACAGAAAGATGAATGTCGTGTAGAAAACAACGTGCCGGGTGTCGAGAATCCCCTTGCGGAAGTCCTCGAAGTGCTCGACCAGAGAGATCGAACTCAACAGCTCCCCCAGCGCCGGACCGCCGAGACCCAGCCCGATGGCGCTCCAGATCCCGACCGTCAGGCTATTCATCACCGTGCCGAGCGGCACCGTGATCGATTCGGACAATAAGCTGACCACCCAGAGGACCAACAGCAAGCCGAACGAGCCGACGGCCGCGACGATCTGGTTCTCGGTCAGCGATGAGATCAGCAGACCGACGCCGAGAAAGGCCATGCCCATGAACAGCAGGCCGAGATACCCGACGAAGGCCGATCTCATGTCGGGCCGGGCATCGGTCGCCATGAGGAGGAACGGGTGGACGAGCGTTCCGGACAGCATCACGAACAGCAGGCCGGTGGCGCCGAGGAATTTACCCAGAACGACCTGGGCGCTGGTGATCGGGCAGGTGAACAGAAGCTCGGACGTCCCGGCGCGGCGCTCCTCCGCCAGAAGACCCATCGACAACAGGGGGATCATCATCAGGAACATGAACACCATGTTCCCGAAGATCGGGCGGATCACCATTGCGTTGACGTTCAGCTGCTCCCGGTAGAGCGGGTTGCTGCCGTAACGCAGGCACGCCTCCGAATAATAGATAAGGGCCGACCAGAAGATGAATCCGCTCAGCACCAGGAAAACGCCGATGACGACGTAGGCGAGCGGGGACGAGAAATAGCCGCGAATCTCCCGTCCCGCGATGGCGAAGGTGTTCCTCATGAAGCCCCACCTTGGATGATGCGGATGAAGATCTCCTCGAGGCTCATCGTCAGCGGGCGCATCTCGCGGAGTCCCCACCCGCCCTCGACACACCGGCGGGCGATCTCCTCCCGCACGTCCCGGTCCCCGGCGCTCTCGACCACGAGGCCGCCGTCTTCCTGCGCGACGTTGAGGACCCCGGGGATGGCGCGCAGTCCCTGCAGCGCTTCGGCGCCGGCGCGGGCCAGACGGACCGCGACGCGTCGCGTCCCCCCTCCGCGCGCCGCCAGCGCCTCGAGGGTGTCCTCCGCCGCGATCCTTCCCTCGTTGATGATCAGAACGCGATCGCAGGTCATCGTGACCTCGGCCAGGATATGGGTGGAGAGGATGACTGTGTGGTCGCCGGAGAACCCCTTGATCAGCCGACGGATCTCGCGGATTTGCGACGGGTCGAGTCCGACAGTCGGCTCGTCGAGGATCAGCACATCGGGCTCATGCAGGATAGCCTGTGCCAGCCCGACCCGTTGTTTGAACCCCTTCGACAGAAGCCCGATCGGTCGGCCCGCTTCGTCGGTGAGGCCGCAGCGTTCCAGAGCCCGATCGACCTTCGCCCGGACCCGCGGTCGGGCGACGCCGCGGATCGTGGCGACGAACTCGAGAAACGATCGGACGAGCATCTCATCGTAGAGAGGTGGATGCTCGGGAAGATATCCCAGTCGTTTCTTCGCTTCGATCGGCTGATCGAGAATATCGAATCCGGCGATCCGGGCCGTCCCCTGCGTGGGGGGGACGAA
>JAZGDH010000428.1:0-2823 GCA_036477555.1 Acidobacteriota bacterium | reverse complement strand
CCCCTTCGAACAGCGCCTGCGCCAGATCGAGTCGCGCCTGCAAATCGTCCGGCCAGAGGTCGACCCCCTTGCGGAACCACTCGATCGCCGAGGCGTGATCCCCGCGCAGCGCATACGCGTGCGCCTTCTTGCGGATCGAGAGCAGATAGGAGGGGGCCATCTCCAGCGCAGTATCGAACTGACCGATCGCCTGATCGATGAGGGGGATCGCCCGTGTCCGCTCGCCACGCGCCATATGCCGCTCCGCCTTCAGCAGCAGCGCGAGCCCGATGCCATGCTGGATGCCGATCCGGATCCCTTTGAATTGCGGTCCGCGCGCCAGCCCTTCAACCTGAAGCTCGCGCTGAATCGCCTCTCGGCTCACACCCTCTCCAAACATCCGTGCGAGGAACGCTTCGTTCTGCGGCATCCAGGACGGCTCCTCGCCGAGCAGCCGGGCGCCGATCCCGTAACTCTCCAGCGCCCGATCCGCTTCCCCCATGTGGTAACGGGTGTTGCCGACGACGAGGGCATGCTCGATAGCCGGAACGAGTCCGTGCGGCAGTTCGAGGTTCACCCCGATCAGCAGCAGGGCGAACAGCCCGGCGGTGATCGCCCTCGTCGCGTCGGGGCGCAGGGCCCGTGCGCGCGGGGCGATGGCGCCCGATCCGGCCGCCACCGCCGTCGCCAGGTGCCAGAGCCGCGACAGAATCCGGCCGAGGGCGAACAGCGATGGCGCGGCGAGCAGGGCGAGGATCGGGACGATCGGAACGCGGAAACGGGAGAAATTGAAGAACAGGAGCACGGTCGCCACATAACCGAACAGAAGCACATAGAGGGGAAGTAGACGACGCCAGCGCCGGTGCGTCAGGACCAGCCCGGCCAGGCCGAGCGGTGCGATCGTGCCGAAGGTGAAGAACAGATGGAGTCGCGACGCGATCCAGCCTCCGCGGTAAGGGATGGCGATGGTCGGCAGGGAGGGCGGCGGGAAGCGCGCGTTGAGCCGGTCGAGCAGGGGGGCGAACTCCCGCACGATGTCGTAGCTGAGATTGTCCGGCAGTTCGTAGAAATTCCAGAAATGCAGCATCTTCAAGCCGAGCAGCCGGATCCAGGCGAAGGGCTGTGTGACGATAAATCTCGTCCCCTCACGGAACCAGAACCAGGACGACTGCATCGGCGTCAGAGGACGCCCCGTGATCTCCGAGGCGCGTGCCACGAAATCGGCGTGCTCGAACCGGGGGTCGGGACGCACGAAGGGCGGCGGCACGTACAGACCGTTGGCGAACTCGTTATTGCCGATGAAGAAGACCTCGCCGCCGCCGGTCGTCAGCAGCACGAACTCGCCGGAGACTTTCCAGTTCCGGAGGGTGACGGGAGCGATCACCACGACCGCGCCGAGGGTGAAGGCGGCCGCCGATCGAAGACCTCTGCGGCTCAGACCGCCGCCGAGTACGAGGGCGAGGCCGGCCAGCGCCGGAGCGAGGAGGATGAAGTTATCGCGATCCAGTGTCGTCACGCCGAAAGCAATGCCGGCGAGGGTAAGCCAGCGGGTCGTCCGGCCGTCGCCGAGCGGTGAGCCCGATTCGCGGGCCAGGTCGAAGAGGATGACGAGCAGGATCGTCAGGAGGGGTGAGAGGAAGGTCTTCATCACCATCCCCTCGTAGAAGATGAACGGGGCGTACAGCGCGATGGCGCATCCGGCCAGCAGCCCGTGCGCGTGACCGAACAGGCGGCGCCCGGCCCAGTAGACCAGAAGGACGGTCCCGCAGCCGGCGACGCTCTGCACGATCAGGATCCGGGTGACCGATTCGCCGAATAGAGACAGGAGCAGGCCGAGCAGGTAGGCGTACAGCGGACTCTGCACGAACGGCGCGGTGCCGATCCAGTCGCCGGCGGCGATCGTCCTGCCCCACTTGAAGTAGAAGCCGGGGTCGAGCTCGTGCGGCTGGATCAGGGAAAGACCATCGATCTGCCAGACGTGGATGAGCCGAACGGTCAGCGCCAGCAGCGCGAGGGCGGCGATCCACGTCCACGCGGGGATGCGGCTCAGGAAGCGCTGCAAGGCGTCAGGCTCCCTCTTCGCGCATCTGGTTCAGCCGCTCCAGGAACTCCGGCTCGACGAGGACCTCGCGGGGCTTGCTGCCGTCGGCCGGCCCGACGATGCCGTTCTGCTCCATCGTATCGACCAGACGCGCCGCGCGGGCGTAGCCGAGCTTCAGCCTGCGCTGCAGGTGCGACACGGAGATCTGTCCCATCTGCACCGCCATCCGCACCGCCGGGTCGTAGGCGGGATCGACGTCGCCGCCCGCTCCGGTCGGGCCGCCGGCCCGGTCCTGCAATTCGTCCCGCGTCACCGTGTCGTCGTACTTCGGGCGGGCCTGTTTCTTCAGGAAGGAGGTGATGCGGCTTGCCTCGACCTCGGTGACGAACGGGCCGTGCAGCCGCACGAGCCGCGCCGAACCCGGAGGGATGAACAGCATGTCTCCGTGCCCCAGAAGATTCTCGGCGCCGTTCGCGTCGAGGATCGTGCGGGAGTCGACCTTGGAGGCGACGCGCATCGCGATGCGGCACGGAAAGTTCGCCTTGATCACGCCGGTGATGATGTCGACCGAGGGGCGTTGCGTCGACAGGATCAGGTGAATGCCGACGGCGCGGGCCATCTGAGCGAGGCGCGTGATCGATTCCTCGACCTCGGCGCCCGTCGTCATCATCAGGTCGGCCAGTTCATCGATCAGAATGACGATGTACGGCAGCGGCTTGAGGGATTCGGCCGCCGGATCCGGCGACGCGCCCCTCGTCCCGGACGGTGCGCGCCCCGCCTCGGAGGTCACCGGAAGAGTCGAT
>JAZGDH010000427.1:0-8430 GCA_036477555.1 Acidobacteriota bacterium | reverse complement strand
GCCGGACGGCGAACTCGAGCGGATCCCCGTTGCGCAAGACGGAGTAAACCAGGGCCGTGTCCCGGGGAATGTTCCATGGGGCATCCTGCGCCAGGAGGGCCGAGCCGATTGGCCGGCCGTCGATCGCAACGAGGTGATCGCCAGGGCGCAGCCCGGTCTTCCAGGCGCGCCGGCTCGGGATGACCGCATCGGCGACGACGCCGCGGGGCGAATCGATCCATTCGATGCCGGTCTCGGGGGAGACCTTGCTGACCTGGGAGTGAAAGGAGAGGACGCCCCAGGCGAGGAGCACGGCGGTCACGGCGACGGCGAGAATCCGCCTGAGGTTCAGGTCCGTTCCCATCAGAACCGGATATCGACGCCGCCGGAGATCCGCGAGGTCGTGCCACCCTCGCTCCCTCCCGATCCGTCGTAGAGGGACCCGTAGTCGAGACCCTGGTAGGCCATCAGGACCAGCCATCTGGCATTACCGATGCGGCTCAGCCAGGGGAGCTCCTGATAAACCACGAGATCGATAAGCCGATAGTCGCCGCCGCCCGCCGACGGCTCATCGGAGGTATCGGCGGAGATCGATCGGTACCCGATCTGCACCTCCGTCTCGCTGGGACCGTATGCGGCGCTGAGGCGGGTGTCGTAGTAGCGCATTTCACCGTTGGAGAGGATCTGGATCGGGGCCGCCTCGAGAGTCGGCGTCACCAGACCACGCACGCGACCGACGCTGCCCGAGAGGATGCCACGCACCGGCCCGAATGCGCGCGCCAGTTCAATGTCGAGCTCGTGATGGGCCGCTGCGCCATCGCTGAGGAAGAGCCCGTTCTCGCCGTAGATCGCCCAGTCGGTGTGTGGAGATCCGGCGCGCTCGGCACCGGGATCGCGATAAGGCTCGTAACGATAGGTCGCCGCGATCTGCAGTCTTTTGTCGGGCCGGCGCTCGACTCCGATCAGATAGCCGACCCGGCCCGGTTCGTCGCGGTTCGATCGGTCGTCGTCGACGAAGCCCTCACCCGGGCGGGAGCCGGGCTGGTCGACGCGGAGCATCACCATCGAGCGCACGACCGTCCGGCCGTCCCCGCCGAGATCGTGCGTAAAACCGACCCGCGGCACAATATAGCCGGCGTCCTCTGTGAAGCTTCCGTGGTAACCAACGCCGTAATTCAGCACGACCCGTTCCGCGATACGCCAGTCGTCTGCCGCGTACAGGCTCATGCCACTGCCGCGCACGCCCCCCTCGTTCAACGACTCTCGCGGCGACCCGTAGAGCAGGATTCTGCGATCCCGGAGATCATGCCGGTAGTTCCTCGTGCGGATGCCGAACCCGAGGTTGTGTGTGCCGGAGCTCAACGCCACGCCCGCCCCCGCCTGCCACGCCCTGTCAACCGCCCCGTCGATTCCGTGCGCTTCGATCGAGGCCGGCGTAATCGTGCTCGCCGGTGCCGAGAGACCGGCCTGGTGGAAGACGCCATCGACGAACAGCCTGGCGTTCCGGCCCAGCGAACGATCCCAGCGCGAGTGGAATCCGAAGGTGCGCTGCTCCTGCTCGGTGAAGTGTCCCGCCTCGCCGGTCGATGCGACGCGGTACCGGCTCGTCCCGTACTCGATCCCCGCCGTCAGATCGTCGAGATCGCCGAGACGGAAATCGAAACCGGCTGAGAACCGTTCCATCTGGCGATCGCGCCGCAGGCTCGAGACGCGATCGAAATCGGCGGAGTTCTTTCCGGCGCGACCGAGGATCCTCCAGGAGCCGCGCCCTCGGAGATCGCCACTCAGGGCCAGGGAGGTCTCGCGGCCGGCGGTATCGCCGACACCGGCGGAGCTGCTTCCGAAAGGCTCACCACCGCTGAATCGATGAACGAATCGGCCGTCGAAGGATCTCGCCATGGTGCCGAACCAGTTCTGCTGGCCCGTGGCGGAAGCCGCAAGCGGTCGGTTTACCGACGGCGCGGGGAGAATCCCGCCGGCCTCATCACCCTCGCCGCTCGACAGATCCGCCAGCCCCCCCGTCGCGTCGACCTCTCGCAGCACCCCGTTGGGCGAACGGCGAAGGATCCAGTTGAGCCCCAGGTTCTGACCGGCGGAGCCGACCGGTAGATCACCGAGCACGATGCCGGGCGACCGCTCGAGGGACAGATCGATGATGCCCCGGGCCTGCGTATTGACGGCCGTCAGGGTGAAGTTGTACCCCGGCTTGAATGCCGCCACTTCATAACTGCCTCCGGGCAGATCGGCGGTGAACCGGCCCTGCGTGCCGGTTTTGACGACGAACAGTCCGTTCGCGATCTGGTGGCCGAAGTGGCGATCCTCGCAGGGGGTGCTGTGGCCCCCCTCGACCCGTCGGATATAGATGGTGGCGTCGGCGATCCCTTCCCCGCCGTGATCGATCACCCTGCCGACCAGCGCCGCCCGATCCGCAGCATGGCTGGTGCCCGCTGCACCCAGGAGTACCAGGACCGTCGCGAGAGACGCACTCCCGATCCGCATGAAGGTTCTCATGGGCCGCCCTCCCCAATCCAAATTTCCGAATGAAGCCCGACCTCGTCGAGCGGATGCCGACGATGAAAGCGGCTTAAACTACCCGAAACAGAGAGTTAATGTCAATCGGCGAACCCCCGGGCGCGCTCCAGATTTCCGGACGCGAGCGATCCGGCCGGCCGGATCGGCCGTGGCGCTGTCCACCCCGTCGGCGCGCCTGCCCGCCGGGGGAAGGTGCGCTTCGAGAGGGCACCCGGAGCAGAGCGCGCTGCTCTTGCGGCAATGCTCCCTGGCGACCCGGACGAGCAACGCATGTCCCTCGTTGTAGACGCGCACACTCCGGGGCAGGGAATTCTCCAGCAGGCGCCGCACCTCCTCGTACGGCTCGTCGCCCCGGATCAGCCCATGTCTGGCGAGGATTCTCCGGGTGTAGGCATCGACGACGAACACCCTCCTGCCGGCGGCATAAAGAAGGATCGCGTCGGCCGTTTCCGGGCCGATACCGCGGACGGCGAGCAGCCTCGAGCGCAGCGCCCGCAGCGGCAGTCGAAGATAACGTTCCAGATCCCCGCCCGTGGCGTCAGCCACGTCCGTGAGGAACGCCCGCAGGGTGCGGGCCTTTTGTCGATAAAATCCGGCCGGACGGATCAGGCGGGCGACCCTTGCAGCCGGCGCCGATTCCATGCGGCCCGATTCGAGTAAACCCGAGGCTCGAAGCGCGCGAAGCGCCTTCTCGACGTTGGACCAGGCGACGTTCTGCGTGAGGATGGCGCCGACGATCACCTCGAACCGTGTCCGCCCGGGCCACCACCCCTGTGGACCGTACGCGCGCTCGAGGGCCCGGTAATACACCGGCAGGGCGGCGGCTCGAGGAGCCCTTCTCACCGCGGTTCGAAGTGGGCGACGATCTGCAGGCGGTAGCGGAGAAGCGACCATCCCTCGTCTTTGGCGGAGGCTCGAATCTCGATGTCGATCGTGCGCGGCTCGCCGGGTGCGACGACGGCCGTCTCGCGATGCCAGATCGGGTGGACGACGATCGGGTCGAGAGCCGAGACGACAGCGACCTCGCCATCCACCTCAACGACGACTTGCAGGCGACCGGCCGAGAGCAGTTCGGGGGCGATACGAATCTCGAAGCGCTCGCGCCGATACCGTTTCCCGGTCTGCTCCGAGCCGGGCAGCGGATCATTGATCGAGAAGAGGTTCTTCGCCTCGCGCCCGATGCCCGTCGTGAGCACCTTCGACGTCAGGATTTCGAAGGGACCCTCGCCATCGGCCCGCTCGATCGACAGGACGAAATCGACGCGCGGATCCTCCTCGACCTCCGTACCGGTCGGGCGCGGCCCACACCGGACGCGCAGTGCCAGACGGCCCCCCGTGGCAGCCGATTCATAGACCTCGATCATGCGCTCCTCATCCGGCCCGACCTGAAGGTTCGTCATCTTCCTTACGGCAGGCGGATTGCGTCCTGCGCTCGCACCTGCGACGGCGAGTGAGACACGTGCATCGATGAGCAGTTCACAATCGCCCTGCTCCCGCAACGAGGGAGAGACACGAATCGTCAGCTCCAGGTTCTCTCTCGTAGGATCTCCCTCGACGCGGGATCGCAGCGTCACCGACTTCCCGAGTACACCTGCGTCACCCGGGAAAATGTCCGCGATTTCGGCGCCCAGACTGCGCGTGCCCAGGCCGTCGACGGCGATCGGTTCGATGAAAACTCTGATCGCCGCCTCCGGGAGCCTGCCCGGGGATTGAATCGATTCTCGCGGGGAGGGTGTCGAGTCGCCCGGGGAGGGTGTCGCCGCACGTGCGTGGGGCAACGCCAGTGCCAGCAGGAAAACAGGTCCGGTGAGACGCCACGTGATGCCGCGAATGTCGATCGCGCCCATGTGGCGCAGGCTATCACATCGACCGTCGGGTATAATCCGACGGCGCGCAGGCGCAGAGGTGTCATCTTGTCGATTACCCGCGACGAAGTCCATCGAATCGCGCAGCTCGCCCACCTCGATCTCTCCGAGGAGGAATACGATCTCTACGCCAGACAGCTGAGCTCGATCCTCGACTACGTGGAGCAGCTCGACCGACTCAACACCTACGGGATCGAACCGACGGCCCACATCGTCGCGACGTCCGACAGTCTGCGGGGGGACGAGGTTCGAGGCTCGATCCCCCGGGACGATGCGCTGGCCAACGCTCCCGAATCAGAGCAGGGGCTGTTCAAGGTACCCCGGGTGCTCGGGTGAAGGAGCTGACCAACCGCACCGTTTCCGCGATCCGCGAACTGGTCGTCTCGGGTCAGGCGAGCGCCGTCGAGATCTGCCGCGCCCACATCGAACACGCCCGCGCCGTCGAGCCACAGATCCAGGCCTGTCGTGCCATTCTCGAGAGCAGCGCGCTCGAGGAGGCGAAGCGCATCGATGGCGATCGTCGCGCCGGCCGGCCGCTCGGCCCCCTCGCCGGGGTGCCGGTCGCGATCAAAGACGCCCTCTGCACGCGGGGAGCCCCGACGACCGCCGGCTCGCGCATCCTCGAAAAATTCGTGCCGACGTACGACGCCACCTGCGTCCGTCGGCTGCGCGAGGCGGGCGCGGTCATCGTCTCCAAGACAAACCTGGACGAGTTCGCCATGGGCTCATCCAGCGAGAACTCCGCCTTCGAGATCCCCCGCAACCCCTGGGATACGAGCCGCGTGGCAGGAGGATCGAGCGGCGGATCCGCGGCCGTGGTGGCGGCGGGTGAGGTGCCTGCCGCCCTCGGCGCCGACACCGGAGGGTCGGTCCGCCAGCCTGCCTCCTTCTGCGGTGTGCCCGGCATGAAGCCCTCATACGGCCGTGTGTCGCGCTACGGTCTCATCGCCTTCGCATCATCTCTCGATCAGGTGGGGACGATCGGCAGAACGGTGGAGGATGTGGCTCGGATCCTCGGCGTCATCGCGGGCCGCGATCCGTGCGATGCGACCTCGGCCGCGGTGCCGGTCCCCGACTACACGACCGCCCTGACCGGCGGCATCGATGGTATGCGTCTCGGCGTGCCGACGGAATATTTCATGGGAGGGATCACCCGCGAGGTCGAGAGCGCGGTGCGCGCCACGTTGCGGCTGGCGGAGGAGAAGGGCGCCTCCCTGGTCGAGATTTCGCTGCCCCACACCGAGTACGCCGTACCGGCCTACTACATCATCGCCACGGCCGAAGCGAGCAGCAATCTGGCGCGCTACGACGGCGTCCGTTACGGACACCGGGCAGAAGGAGTCCGCGATCTCTCCTCGATGTATTTCCAGTCGCGACGCGAGGGGTTCGGCCAGGAGGTCAAGCTCCGCATCATGCTCGGCACCTACGTGCTGTCGGCCGGCTACTACGACGCTTCCTCTCTCAAAGGCCAGAAAGTGCGCACGATGATTCGCAACGATTTCGAAAAAGCCTTCGAAAACGTCGACGCGATCCTCACGCCGACCTCCCCGACGCCTGCATTCCGAAGGGGCGAGAAGCTGGACGATCCCCTCGCGATGTATCTGAGCGACGTCTTCACCGTGACCTCGAATCTGGCCGGCCTTCCCGGGATCTCGATCCCGTGCGGCCTCACGGACGATCGCCTGCCGATCGGGCTTCAGATCCTCGGCCCGAATTTTCAGGAAGAGCGGGTTCTGCGTATCGCTGCGGCGCTCGAACGGGAATTGCAGTTCGACCGCGAGCGCCCCCCCGTCCCCTCCACGCCCCCGGACCGATGAACCGTGACGGCATCCGGACGTCTCCGGTCCGGCGGATCGCCACGGTCGCGATGCTTCTCTGTCTGATCTCCGCGACGGTTCCTCCGACCCGTACCCGGGCCGATGCCACCGACGCCGTCGCTGCGGAACGTATCGATCGATCCCCTCCAGCCCGAACGATCGTCTCGGAGGGGATCGGTGCGGGCATGAGGGTCGTCGTGATCGAGGGAGGAAATCTTCGCGTCGAAGTGCGCGTGCAACCCCGGGATACCTACGCGTCACTCGGGCGAAGATACCTGATCGATCTTCGCGAGTTGGCCGCTCTGCGCACACTGAACGGCGAGAAGCTGCCCGAAGAAGGCGCCGCGGTCGCGATCCCATACGCCTCACTCAATGACAAATACAAGGTCCGGGCGATCCGGGGGCTGTTCCCGCAGGACGGCACGGGGAACGGGGACTGGGTGCATCGTGTCGGCGCAGGCCTCCTCCCTGCCGCCGAGGAGAGCCTATGGCACATCGCCCTCTGGCTGACGGGGCGCGGCGAGAACTTCGCGATTCTCGCCGATCGAAACAATCTGCCCGGACTGGCGCCGCAGGCCGGCCAGATGATCCGGATTCCGGGAGAGCTGCTGTTACCGCCCTTCGCGCGGCTGGTCGGCCTCGAGACGGCCCGCGGGATCACAACCCCGAGCGAGGAAGCATTCGACATCCCGGACGTCGACCAGGGAGACGGTTTCACCGAGGTGGAGGGAGAGCCGGAGGAGACTCCATCCCGACCGACCTCGACTCCCGGGAGGGCGGTCCCGCCGGCGGAGGGAGCCGAACTCCTCACCTACGGGAAGGATGCACAGGGTCGTCATGCAGTGTACCGGCTGCGCCGCGGCGAGGCCCTGTATACGGCCGTCGTCATCCGTTACACGGGGCGCGTCGACGCCTCCGAGGTGAACGACCTGGCTGCGAAGATCGCCACGCGCAGCAGGATCAAGGACGTCACCGACATCCCGGTCGGATTTCGGATCAAGATTCCTCTCGACGCTCTGACCCCGGAGTATCTGCCGCCGGACGACGAGCGGCGGATCGCCTGGGAGCGGGGACAGGCCGACGTGACGCGCCATACGAACCGGGCGCGAAGCGACAACCTTCGCGGCGTCGCAGTCATTCTGGACGCCGGACATGGTGGTCGGGATATCGGAGCCTCGCACAACGGGGTCTGGGAGCATGACTACGTCTACGACGTCCTGGCCCGGATCAAGGCCAGGCTCGAGAAGGAGACCGGGGCGCGCGTCCTCACGACCATCAAGGATCGTAAGGAGGGGTACACGATCTACGACCGTCGCAGGCTTCCCCGCAGTCAGGCCGAGATCCTTCTCACCCACCCGCCCTTCGCGCTGCAGCAGCGCGCGCCGGGGGTCAATCTGCGCTGGTACTTGGCGAACTCCTATTACCGCGCCCTCGTCGCCGAGGGGTTCGATCCGCTGAAGATCGTCTTCACCAGCCTGCACGCCGATGCGCGCCACCCCTCACTCGGCGGCGCCATGGTGTACGTCCCGGGCGAGGAGTACCGGCGAGGACGGTACGGACACAAGGGGGCGGTCTACACGCGCCGGAAAGAGGTCCGGCAGCAGCAATACGTCTCATTCACGCGCTCGCAACGTGTGCGTTCGGAGGGGCTGTCGCGCGAATTCGCGTCTATTCTGATCCAGACCTTCAAGAAGCACGATGTTCCCGTGCACCCTTACGGACCGATACGCGAGCGGATCATTCGGCGCGGGCGATCGTTCGTTCCGGCGGTGTTGCGCTGCAATCAGGTGCCGGTCGAGGTCCTGATCGAGATGAACAACCTCAACAACCGGGCCGACAGCAGGCTGCTGCGCGAGCCCGCCCACCGGCAAAGGGTGGCCGACGCCTACGTCGCCGCGCTGCAGCTTTACTACGATGGCTCGAGGAAGGCGCCGCGGTCGGCCCGCACGCGGCGCTAGGTGCCCGCCCCGCATTACTCTCCAGGGGACGCAGTCAGGGCGCCGGGGCGGCTCCCCCCCCGTGCGCGGCTGCGTATTCCTGCGCGAAGCGAATGCGGTGACCGAGGCTCGGGTGACTGTAGAGGAGCGTTTCGATCGCCGGGTGGACGTTGTACTCGCCGAGATCCTCTTTCCCGAAACGAATGAACGAAGATGCGGCGGCGGCGGGATCGCCGGTCACCTCGAGACCAAAGAGATCGGCCTGCTGTTCATGATACCTGCTGACCGAATTGACGAGCG
>JAZGDH010000426.1:0-2911 GCA_036477555.1 Acidobacteriota bacterium | reverse complement strand
GCGCCGCGCCCGTCCAGGTCCTGGTCGTCGTGCCGTTGCTCTCGCTTGGCAGGGTCGTCGGTGTCCTCTCAGTAGGATCGACCGAGGTGCTCGAGTTGGGGGAGGAGGAGCGGGACTGTCTCGCCTCTCTCAGCTCGGTGATCGGGATGGCGGTCGATCTCAGGACGAAGGGCTCGCATGTGGTGATCGACGGCACCGGCGCGCACCTGCCGGGGACGGGTGTCGTGCCGCCGGGTCTCGTCCAGGCACAGAAGCTCGAATCGATCGGAACGCTTGCCGGCGGCATCGCCCACGATTTCAACAATATCGTCGGGGCGGTGCTCGGTTACGCGACGCACATCAAGGCGCTGGTGACCAAAGACAATCCGATCTACCGGCATGCTTCGATCATCGAACAGCAGTCGCTCCGTGGCTGCGATCTCACCAAGCAGCTTCTCGCCTTCGCGCGCGGCGGCGCGCAGCGCCGGCCGCCGCTCGACGTGAACGCGATCGTCACCGATACGGCGACGCTCCTGTCACGCACCGTCGGCCCCGACATCGCCGTCGACGTGCAGGCCTCCCCCGATCTCCCGGCGATCGAGGCCGATCCGGTGCAGCTACAGCAGATCTTCCTGAACCTGGCGGTCAACGCCAAGGACGCCATGCCGCAGGGTGGCCGCCTGACAATCGAGACACGGGTCGCCCATCTGGACCAGCGCTTCGTCGCCTCGGCGCCGGGCCTCCGCCCGGGGGACTACGTCGAGGTGATCGTCGGAGACACGGGGCTCGGGATGACCCCGGACATCATGGAACGGATGTTCGAGCCGTTCTTCACCACCAAGTCAGATGGCCAGGGGAGCGGCCTGGGGCTTGCGGTCGTCTACGGGGTGGTCAAAGGGCACGCTGGACACGTGACCGTCGACAGCTCACCGGGGATCGGAACGACCGTGCGCCTCTACTTCCCCGCTTCGGGCCGCAGCGCCGTCCCGGTCGAGATCCGCGGCGACGAGGCGCTGAGCGATGTCATAGCAGACGACAAACCGCCGCCCGTGATCCCGCTGGTCCCCGAGTGGGAAGATGGTCGCGATCGGCGCCGTGGAAGAGACCCCGAGCCCTCTGGGAGCGCCGAATCCAAATCGGATTCCGACGAGGCGGCCGATGGGCGCGTGGACGTCGGACGCGTACCGGTCGCGCCCGCACGGCCTGGTCGGAAATCGGGGCGCCCGGCACGAGCCGCTCACGCGCCGGTGACTATCCCGGTCTCGGAGGCGGGCGATGCCGGGAGTGAGGCGGCGGAGGGCCTTGACCCGGATCGACACCCCGGTTCGAAAGAGGATGACGGTCGCGTGCGGATTCTGGTGGTCGACGATGAAGAGGCGCTCAGGGAGCTGGCCCGCGACATTCTCGAGTCACGCGGGTACGAGGTCCTGCTGGCGAAAGACGGCGTCGAGGCGCTCACCATCTACCGGAAACATTGGGGACGCATCGCGATGGTCCTGCTCGACATGATGATGCCGCGGCTGGGTGGCCTGGAGACCTTCAGGAGAATGAGGGGGATGGATCGACAGCTGCATGTGCTGCTCTGCTCGGGCTACAGTCACAACGAGCAGGCGCAGTTGGCGATCCGCGAGGGGGCGGTCGGTCTGCTGCCGAAGCCTTACACGATGACCGAGCTTCTCGCCTGGGTCGACAAAGTGAAGAGGCGCGCCGCCGAGCCGTCGAAGACCGCTGCGCGACCTGACCCGCCCCGCACGAAATCGTAGATCATTCAGCCCTCGAGTAGATTCAGGCAGACGCGCGCTCGCGCCGGCCCGCGCGAGGCGGACGGCATCCCTATTCGAACTCGACAGGTGGAAGGGCCCGGGCGGCGTCCATCCAGCGCCGCACGGCCGGATGCGCCAGAACATCGGCGATGTAGGTGGCCGCGCGCGGGGTGCCCGCCATCGGGACGCCGAACGCCTGCAGGCGGACGACCGCAGGGGCGAACATGATGTCGGCGGCGCTGAACGCTCCAAGGAGGAACGGTCCCTCGCCGGCGCAGCGGGTCAGCGACTCCTCCCACAGTGCCAGCATTTCGGCCGCCTCGCCGAGAGCGGTGGGGGAGATCTTCGGCGGCCGGGGCAGGAAGCAGAGGTGGAACGACATCTCGCTCCGCACCTCGGTGAAACCGGAATGCATCGCGGCCGCGAGCCAGCGTGCCCGGGAGCGGCGTCCCGCCTCGGCCGGCCAGAGGGCCGGATACTTCGGAGGCGGGAAGGTCTCTTCCAGGTACTCGATGATCGCGAGGGAATCGGGAACCACGAGGTCCTCGTGATGCAGGGCCGGTACCCGCCCGGTTGGAGAGATCTTCCGCCGGCGCGATCGGTCCCGGTCCTCGATCAGCGAGATCGAACGCTCTTCGAAGGGGAGGCCCTTGACGGTCAGGGCGAGGAAGCCGCGCATCGACCAGGAGGAGATGTTTTTCTCGCCGATGTAGAGGACGAGATCCGGCGCCGTCATCGCCCCGCCTTGCGCGCCGCTCGGCCGGAGCCGCCCGCCGCGCCTCGCGGATCTTCCGGGCGCGCGGCGGGCTCCCAGGGCGCGAGATTCCAGTCGGTCCGGTTCAGCACGCCATGGAGCCCGTCCCTCGAGCCGACCCGGTAGACCAGGAGCGAGGCATTCTTGACCTCGTCGGTGCGGTCGAGGTCCAGCACCTCGCCCTCCTCCATCCGCTCCAGCAGCCTGCGAAAGCAGAGGACGACGACGCTGTGGGTGACGACCAGAATCCGCTCACCCGCGTGCTCGCGGACCATCGTGCCGATGAAGGAGTGGACGCGGAGATTGACGTCCGGATACGACTCGCCTCCCGGCGGCCGGTAATAGTACTTGCCGATCTTGTTCTTCCTCTCCGCCTCCTCGGGATGGAGCTCACGGATGCCGTGCCGGGTGAGAC
>JAZGDH010000425.1:0-4148 GCA_036477555.1 Acidobacteriota bacterium | reverse complement strand
GGATCTTCAGCCGCTTGATTTTCTCGTTCAGGGTCGTGGCTTTCAGCCCCAGGAGCTCGGCAGCCCGCCGCTGGACACCATTCACCCGCTTGAGGCCCTCGACGATGATCTCCCGCTCAAACTGCTCCATCGTCTCGTAAAAGGAGAATCCCCCCTCCAGCAGCGACACCTCGGGGGCGATTTTGAGCCCCTGCTGCTTGAGGGAGTCCGGCAGCAGATCGACCCCGATTTCTGGCCCTGAGGAGAGGACCACCGCTCTCTCGATGACGTTCTCCAGCTCGCGGACGTTCCCCGGCCACGGGTGATCGAGCATCAGGGCCAGGGCATCCGGTGTGACTCCGCGGACCTCCCTCTCGTTCTCCGCGGCGTACCGGGCCAGGAAGTGCTCGACCAGCAGCGGGATGTCCTCACCCCTGTCGCGCAGCGGCGGGAGGTTGATGGTGATGACGTTCAGGCGGTAGTACAGGTCTTCACGGAACTCCCCGCGACGCGTCAGCTCCTGGAGGTCGATGTTCGTCGCCGTGATGATGCGGCTGTCGACCTGGACACTCTGCACCGCCCCGAGCGGCAGGAACTCCTTCTCCTGGATGACGCGGAGGAGTTTCGCCTGGACCTCCGGTTTGATCGTGCTGATCTCATCGAAGAAGATCGATCCCGCACTGGCGACCTCGAACAGACCTTTTTTCGTCTGATAGGCCCCGGTGAAGGCCCCCTTGACGTGCCCGAAAAGGTTGCTTTCCAGCAACTCCGCCGGGATGCTGCCCGAGTTGACCACGACGAAGGCATTCGCAGGCCTCCCCGACTTACGGTGAATCGCCTGGGCCACCAGCTCTTTCCCGGTGCCGCTCTCGCCCTGAATCAGGATTGTGGAACGACTCGGGGCAACCTGATCGATGAGCCGATAGAGATCGCGCATGGCGCGACTCTTGCCGACGAGCGCCCCGTACCCCGTGCGCCGCTGCAGAGCCCGCCTCAGGCTCCTGTTCTCCGTCAGCAGGCGACGGTGGCGCAGGCCGTGACTGAGGATGCGCAGCACGTCCTCGTTCTTGAATGGCTTGGTCAGGTAGTCGTGAGCGCCCGTACGCATCGCCTGAACGGCCGTCTCGACCGAGCCGTACGCCGTGATCATGATGACAATCTGGTCGGGGTCGCTCTTCTTGATCTCCTGAAGTGCCTCGAGCCCTCCCATGCCGGGAAGCATCAGGTCGAGGATGACGAGATCGTACGCGGAGCGTTCGAGGGCCGCGAGGCCCGCTTCGGCGTCTGCGACCGATTCGATCGTGTGCCCCTCCCGCGACAGGATGTCGCCCAGAACCTCCTGGATGATCGGCTCGTCGTCGATCACGAGGATGCGCCCGCGCTCGACGGCCCCCTCCCGAACCGGGACGTCCTCGAGAACTCCCTGGCGCGGTGCGCTCATGCGTTGACCCTCCTGTGCTCCGGCTTGCCGAGATCGCCCCTGCGGGAGCCGGACGCCGCCGCCGGCAGACTGATGGTAAATCGCGAGCCCTCACCGGTGGAGCTCTCGGCCGTCAGAGTGCCGGCGTGCTCCTTGACGATCCCATAGGAGACCGACAGCCCGAGGCCGGTCCCCTGCCCGCGAGGCTTCGTCGTGAAGAAGGGATCATAGATCTTCTCCAGCACCCCCGCTGGAATGCCGACGCCGGTGTCGGCCACCTCGATGCGAATGCGGCCCGCCACAGTGCGCAACGACAGCGTGAGCCTGCCCCCGTCGGGCATCGCGTCGACGGCGTTCAGGAGCAGGTTCATCAACACCTGCTGGAGGCGCCCCCGATTCCCGTTCACGCGCGGCAGGCCCCCTTCGATCCGACGGTTCAGCTCGACCCGGCGCCCGCGCAGGTGGGGCTGAAACAGATCAAGGGTCTCGCTGACCATGTCCGCCACATCCAGATCCTGATAATCGCCGTCCCGCTGTCTGGAGAAGTTGAGCAGGCTCGACGCAATCCCGGCAGCCCGGAACGCCTGCTGCTCGATCTTCTTGAGGAGGGAATATTCCGGATCGTCCTGACGCCGTTCCTTGAGAAGGATCTGGGCGTAGGAGGAGATCCCGGTCAGGGGCGTATTCACCTCGTGGGCGATGCCGGAGGCCAGGATCCCGATGGAGGCCAGGTGCTCGCGGTGCTTGAGCTCCTCCTCCTTGCGGACCTGATCGGTCACATCATCAACTGTGATAACCCGGCCGCGCGATGCGCCATCGGGGCCCCGCAGCGCCGATCGGGACAGGTTGACCACGAGGCTGCGTTCGTCATTCATCTTCAGCAACGTTCGGAAGACCCGGATCCCCTCATCCAGCCGATCCGCATCCGCTGCCTGCGGAGCGCTTGCCGCCGACAGGAAGATATTCTCAGGGATGATTTCGGAGATCGGCCTGCCCACGAGGATGTCGCGCGACGCTCCGTAGAGCGATTCGAACGCGCCGTTCACGGCGACGATCTTTTCTTGAGGGTCGGTCACGAGGATCCCGACGCGGCTGCTCTCGAGAATGCTCTCGTTGAACTCCCGCAGCGCCTCGACCTCGCGCACCTTCTCCGCCACCGCGCTATAGAGCCGGGCCCCCTGGAACGCGACGGCGGCGTGACGGCACAGGGACACGAGCAGCTGGAGATCCTCCGAGGTCAGCGGCTCGCCGCCAAGCGGTGTCCCGACCCCCAGAAACGCCACGAGTTCCCCCTCGACCGTCATCGGCACCAGATATTCCAGTCCGAGACGATCGATCATGTGAGACCCGGAATCGGTGTCGAAGACGCCGGGATGATCGCGAAGCAGCAGATAATCAACGGCGGCGAGGCGCTCGACGGCCTTCGCATTCAGCTTCATGCCGGATCCCGGGGGATCGGTGTGAAACGCATACTCATCCTGAGCCCGGATGTAGACCCGAACCTTCTCCACCCCGAACGTCCGCTCCACGCGCGCCGTGAACATCGCGCGAAGCACCGGCAGGCTCAGCTCCCGGTTCATCGCCTCACCGAATTCGGTCAGGGTGCGGCGGTAGTCGTAGCGCTCGCGGTAGAAGAACTGGTCGACCGACGCCTTCAGCCGCCGGTGGAGGCGCGGATAGAAGATCGCCATCAGGAACGTTGCGAGAATCAATGCGAGATTCAGGCCGGCCGGTGTGATCTCTCCGGCCGCGCGATCCATGACGACGTAGCAGGCAAGGTACGTGGCGGCCGCGGACAGGAGGAGACCCGTCGCCACGATCCCCTTCTTGAGGAAGAGATCGAGATCGAGAAGGCGATATCTCACGATCGCGGCGGCGAACGCGAGGGGGACGACCGAGATCGACAGCACGGAGAGTTCGCTCCAGCCGCCAATCCGGATGTTCAGAGATCGCGGCGCCAGGTAGAACAGGGCCGCGGGCAGGAATCCGACCAGGCTGCCGAGCGCCATCCACTTCATCTGCCAGCGGGTCGCCAGGCGCTCCGCCGACAGGTATGCGCGCACGACCTTGACGATGCCGTAAATGAGATAGACGGCCAGGTAGAGCTCCTCCAGCCGATCCTTGATGCGGATGGCGCTCAATGGATCGGCGAAGCGGTAAACGTTCTTGAACGGGATCAGGTAGAGGTTGAGCAGGAACAGAAGCACCGGTGGAAGGTAAATCAGGCTGCGACGCAGACGGTGACTGCCACCCCGATCCTCATCGACGAGGGCGAACGTGATATGCAGGAACAGAGCCGGCGCCATGAGCAGACCGGCCAGGTCGCCCCAGTAGGCCGACCAGTCGAGCAGGCTCCCCTCCCCCGTCCCCGGAAGCATGAGCAGCAGGAACATCGCCTGACACAGAAGCGCGAACGGCGTCGCCGCCCGCGCCCTCTTGGCGCGCAGCCAGACGACCAGCCCGACGCCGAGGAAGGTCAGTGCAACGATCGAGAGGTAGTAGTAGACCGGGGCGCCGCCTCCCACCCAGGTCGGCCGGACGGCGAACTCGAGCGGATCCCCGTTGCGCAAGACGGAGTAAACCAGGGCCGTGTCCCGGGGAATGTTCCATGGGGCATCCTGAGCCAGGAGGGCCGAGCCGATTGGCCGGCCGTCGATCGCCACGAGGTGATCGCCAGGGCGCAGCCCGGTCTTCCAGGCGCGCCGGCTCGGGATGACCGAATCGGCGACGACGCCGCGGGGCGAGTCGA
>JAZGDH010000424.1:0-5744 GCA_036477555.1 Acidobacteriota bacterium | reverse complement strand
TCCGCACCGCCACCTTCGAGTTCCCCTTGTTCAGCGTCTGCGTGATCGCCGCCGTCAGCGTCGTCTTCCCATGGTCCACATGCCCGATCGTTCCCACGTTCACGTGCGGCTTCGACCTCTCAAACTTCTCCTTACCCATCTCTCAATCCTCCCGGCAGTTCAGGCGGACGTTTGAGCCCCGACTCATGATCGGGCCAGTCCCTGGATACGGGCGATAATGCCCTCGGAAACAGACTTTGGCGCTTCAGCGTAGTGCGAAAAATGCATTGAGTAGTTGGCACGTCCCTGTGTCATCGAACGCAGGTCGGTGGCGTATCCGAACATTTCGGCGAGCGGCACCTTGCTGGCGATGACCTGGGTGCCGGCTCGCGGCTCCATACGCTCGACCTTGCCCCGCCGCGAATTGATGTTGCCGATCACGTCCCCCATGTAGTGCTCGGGAACGACTACTTCGACGGCCATGACCGGCTCGAGAATAACCGGCCTCGCCTTCGAGACGGCTGCCTTGATCGCCATGCTGCCGGCGATTTTGAACGCCATCTCGGAGGAATCGACGTCGTGATAGGAACCGTCATACAACACGACTCTTAAATCGCGAACCTCGTATCCGGCCAGTGGACCCGATTGCAGCGCTTCCTCGATTCCCTCGCGCGTCGGCTTGATGAACTCCTTGGGGATCGAACCGCCGACAATCTCGTTCATGAACTCCAGACCGCTTCCGGGCGGCAACGGGGCCACCTCGATCTTCACGTGGCCGTACTGGCCGCGGCCCCCGGTCTGTTTGATGTAACGGCCTTCCGCCTTGGCGCCCTGCCGGATCGTCTCCTTGTAGGCAACCTGCGGCTTGCCGACGTTCACGCCGACGCCAAACTCCCGGACCAGGCGATCGGTGATGATGTCGAGGTGCAGTTCGCCCATTCCCGAGATGATCGTCTGCGCCGTTTCCGGATCGGTGTGGATCTTGAAGGTGGGGTCCTCCTGCGCGAGCTTTCCGAGGGCGGTCCCCAGCTTCTCCTGGTCGATCTTTGTTTTCGGCTCGATCGCGAGGCGGATCACCGGCTCGGGGAACTCCATCGGCTCGAGGACAATCGGCGACTTCTCGTCACAAACGGTGTCCCCGGTTTGAACCGACTTCAGGCCGACGACGGCGGCGATGTCGCCCGCCCAGATCTCCTTGATCTCCTCCCGCTTGTTGGCGTGCATCTGCAGCATTCGCCCGATCCGCTCGCGATTTCCCTTGGTCGCGTTGAGCACGTGCTGACCGGTCGTCATTTTTCCCGAATAGGCTCTGATGAAGGCCAGCTGCCCGACGAACGGATCGGTCATGATTTTGAAGACGAGCGCCGAAAACGGCTCGGAGTCGGACGTCCGGCGCACGACCTCCGTCTTACCGTCCGGGAGCGTTCCATCGACCGGCGGGACGTCCGAGGGGGACGGCAGATAGTCGACGATGGCGTCGAGGAGCTGCTGCACACCCTTGTTCTTGAAGGCGGCTCCACAGAGCACCGGCGTGAAGTGCAGCGAAATGGTTCCTTTGCGCAGCGCGGCCTTCAGCTCCGCAGGCGACAGTTCCTTCCCCTCGAGATACTTGTGCAGCAGATCGTCGGAGCACTCACACGCCGCCTCGATCACACGTTCGCGGGCGTGGTGCACCTCGTCCTTCATATCGTCCGGGACCGGGAGAACTTCGAAATCGGCGCCCAGGGTCTCGTCCTTGAACCGGAACGCCTGCAGTTCGACCAGGTCGATCATCCCCTGGAACTCCTCCTCGCGTCCCCAGGGAAGCTGCAGCGGCACCGGGCGGGCATTCAGGCGGGTCTTCATCATCCGGACGGCACGATCGAAGTCGGCTCCCTGGCGATCCATCTTGTTCACGAATCCGATACGGGGAACCCGGTACTTGTCGGCCTGCCGCCAGACGGTTTCGGATTGCGGCTCGACACCTCCGACGGAGCAAAAGACGCCGACGGCGCCATCCAGCACCCTCAGCGAGCGTTCGACCTCGGCGGTGAAGTCGACGTGGCCCGGCGTGTCGATGATGTTGATCCGGTGCTTGCGCCAGAAAGAGGTCGTCGCGGCTGAGGTGATGGTGATGCCCCGTTCCTGTTCCTGCACCATCCAGTCCATCGTGGCAGTTCCGTCGTGCACTTCGCCCAGCTTGTAGATCTTCCCGGTGTAATAGAGGATTCGCTCGGTCGTGGTCGTCTTTCCCGCATCAATATGCGCGACGATCCCGATGTTGCGATAGCTCTCGACCGGATACGGACGTGACATGACGTTGGTGCCTCGATTACCAGCGGTAATGAGCGAAGGCCTTGTTGGCCTCGGCCATCCGGTGGGTGTCTTCCTTCTTCTTGATGGCGCCGCCACGGTGATTGGCGGCATCGAGCAGCTCGTTCGCGAGCTTGCCGAGCATCTGCTTCTCGGACGTCCGCTGGGCCGCGTAACCCAGGATCCACCGGATCGCCAGCGACTGGCGCCGGGCGGTGTTGACCTCGACCGGCACCTGGTACGTGGCGCCTCCGACGCGGCGCGATTTCACTTCAAGCAGTGGCTTGACGTTGTCGACGGCCTTCTTGAGGACCTTGACCGGATCGTCCTTCGTCTTCTCGCGCACCACGTCGAGCGCACCGTAGAATATCCACTCGGCCACCGACTTCTTTCCGCCCTTCATGATGCAGTTGACGAACTTGGTGACGAGGGGGGATCCATGAATCGGATCCGCCGGTGTCGGCCTCTTACTGACCATCGCCCTTCTCGGCATCGCTTCTTTCCAGGCTTCGCCCGCCGGCGGCCCGCCACCGGATCAGAAGGGGCGGACTCGCTAATATCGGCGTCCGCCCCGTCGAGCGCCCTCTACACGCTCAGGATTTCTGTCTCTTCGCTCCGTATTTCGATCGGCTCTTCTTGCGGCCCTCGACGCCCATCGAATCGAGCGTCCCACGGATGACGTGGTACCTCACACCCGGCAGATCCTTCACGCGGCCGCCCCGAATCAACACGATCGAGTGCTCCTGCAGATTGTGTCCCACTCCGGGGATATAGGTCGTCACCTCGATGCCATTCGTCAGCCGCACGCGCGCTACTTTTCTCAGCGCGGAGTTCGGTTTCTTGGGCGTCGACGTGAACACGCGCACGCAGACACCGCGCTTCTGTGGGCAGGAATTCAGGGCCGGACTCTTGGTCCGGCCACGAATTCTCTCCCGCCCGACGCGGACCAACTGACTGACAGTCGGCATGCAAGTGACTCCAAACGAAGCGTTTAGTTCCAGTTGCTATAGTTCACAGACAGGTGCCGTAGCAACGCCACGGACGCCTAGCAGCCTTCGGCACCCGCAGAGCGGCCCAATTTGGCGCAGGAACCGGAGGAGAATACCGAAACGGGCCCGAGTGTGTCAAGCCCCTGTGCTGCAAAAACTTACGCGGATCCGCCCGGGCCGAGTCCGGCCTCAGGCGACCCCTTTATCCTGACGCGCGGAGATGATTTCTTCCACCTGCCGCTGATCGAGACCTTCTTCGAATCCGGGGGTTTCGACTCCTTCGGGGAGGACCTCTTCGACCGGTGGCGGACCGTCCGGAGCGATCCGGAGGTTGCGGTAGAACTCCATACCCGTTCCGGCCGGGATCAGACGTCCCATGATCACGTTCTCTTTGAGCCCCCTCAGGTAATCGATTTTCCCGCTGATCGCGGCCTCCGTCAGGACGCGTGTCGTCTCCTGGAACGAAGCGGCCGAGATGAACGATTCGGTCGACAGAGAAGCCTTGGTGATCCCGAGCAGCAGCGGCCTGCCGGTGGCCGGCTGGGAGCTGTCGTTGATCACACGCTCGTTTTCCGACTGGAAGCGGAACTTGTCGACCTGCTCGTCAACAATGAACTCGGTATCCCCGACATCCTCGATTTTCACCCAGCGCATCATCTGCCGGACGATCACCTCGATATGCTTGTCGTTGATATTGACCCCCTGCAGTCTGTAGACCTCCTGGATCTCGTTGACCATATACTGCTGCAGGTCCTCTTTCCCCTTGACGCGAAGGATGTCGTGGGGATCGCGCGGCCCGTCGATGAGTGGCTCACCGGCGCGCACCCGCTCGCCCTCCTGGATATTGATGTGCACACCCTTCGGCACATCGTAGTCACGAGCCTCGCCCGTCTCGTCGTCCGTCACGATCAGCTTGCGCTTCCCCTTGACCACCTCGCCGTACTGCACCGCACCATCGATCTCCGTGATCACGGCCGGTTCCTTCGGGCGCCGCGCTTCGAACAACTCGACCACGCGCGGCAGACCTCCGGTGATGTCCTTGGTCTTGGTCGTCTCGCGCGGAATCTTCGCGATGATCGAGCCCGGAACGACCGGGTCCTTGTCCTGAACCATCATGTGGGCCTTGGCCGGCAGCAGGTATTCCTTGATGCTCTTGCCGGTCTTAGGATCCTTGATGGCGACCTTCGGCTGCTTCTTCTCGTCGGGTGACTCGAGGATGACGGGGTGGGCGAATCCGGTGACCTCGTCCACCTCCTCCTTCATCGTCTCGCCAGGGATGACGTCCTTGAAATGCACCTGCCCGCCGAATTCGGTCAGGATTGGCAACGTGTAGGGGTCCCACTCCACGAGGAGGACGCCGGGATCGACGTGCTGGGCATCCGTCACCTTGAGGGTGGCGCCGTACGCGATCGAGTACCGCTCCTTCTCCCGTCCCTTGGCGTCCTGAATGACCAGCGAGCCCGTGCGGTTGGTGACGACGAGGTCGCCCCCCTTGCCGCGCACCGTTGACAGATTGATGAAGTTGATCGCGCCGGAATTCTTCGATTCCTGGCGCGACTGCTCAGAGACACCGGCGGCTGTTCCACCGATGTGGAAGGTACGCATCGTCAACTGAGTGCCCGGCTCACCGATCGACTGGGCGGCGATGACGCCGACCGCTTCGCCAAGCTCGACCATCCTCCCGGTGGCGAGATTCCGGCCGTAGCAACGGATGCAGACGCCGCGCCGTGACTCACAGGTCAGCACGGAGCGGATCTTCACCTTCTCGAGGCCGGTCGCCTGGATCAGGTTCGCGAGCTCCTCGGTGACCTCCCCGTTCCCCTTCAGAATCAAATCACCCGTGAGGGGGTCGTAGAGATCCTCCATCACGACGCGCCCGATCAGGCGGTCACGCAATGGCTCGATCACCTCGCCTCCTTCGACAATCGCGGTGACGTGAATCCCCTCGATGGTCTGGCAGTCGTCCTCCGAGATGATGACGTCCTGGGCCACGTCGACCAGGCGTCGCGTGAGGTAGCCCGAATCGGCCGTCTTGAGAGCCGTGTCGGCCAGTCCCTTGCGCGCGCCGTGCGTCGAGATGAAGTACTGGAGGACGTTAAGCCCCTCGCGGAAGTTCGAGGTGATCGGGGTCTCGATGATCTCGCCGGAGGGTTTGGCCATCAGACCGCGCATCCCCGCGAGCTGCCGCATCTGCTGCTTCGAACCTCGCGCCCCCGAGTCGGCCATCATGTAGATCGGATTGAATTCACTTCCGCTCTCGTCGATCTCCTGCATCTCCCGGAACATCTCCTCCGAGACCTTCTCGGTGACGTCGGACCAGATGGCGATGACCTTGTTATATCGTTCACCCGGCGTGATCGCGCCTTCCTGGTACTCCTTCTCGACCAGGATCTGCGCCTTGCGGGCGTCGTCGACAAACTTCTCCTTGTGGGCCGGGATGACCATGTCGTCGATGCCGATGCTGATGCCGGCCTTCATGGCGTA
>JAZGDH010000423.1:0-3471 GCA_036477555.1 Acidobacteriota bacterium | reverse complement strand
TGTCGCGGCGTGTCTCCTCTTCCCGATGGCGGGATG
The DNA here is from genome assembly GCA_036477555.1 of Acidobacteriota bacterium. Taxonomy (GTDB): domain Bacteria; phylum Acidobacteriota; class Polarisedimenticolia; order Gp22-AA2; family Gp22-AA2; genus JAPUIN01. The sequence goes on along the minus strand of JAZGDH010000423.1, from coordinate 3,435 downwards.
CCAGCCGGCTCCTCCGGCACCGATAGAACGGGCTCGACAGGTCGAATTGCCATCGGCAGATCGACTCGCCCGGGTTCGCTCCTACATGAAGAAGGGATGGCGCCCCCTGACGCGATCACACGCCGATCTGCCGGCGGCGCTGCGGGACGACAAAATCCCCAGGGTCGAAGGGGCTCCCCGCATTCTCTACGTCTCGCCCCGGGAGGATCCGCTCGCCATCGCGACCGCACTCCAGGCGTCTCTGACCCCTGAACAGATCGAAGGGATCCTGATTAAGCGCCTCCCCGGTGCACCGCCCGAAGCTGCGACGCCGTTCGAAGAGCATGGCCTGCTCTACCTGCCCCACCCCTATGTCGTGCCGGGCGGGCGGTTTAATGAGATGTACGGCTGGGACAGCTACTTCATCCTGCTCGGGCTGTTGCATGATGGGGAGGTCGAGCTCGCCCGCAGCATGGTCGATAATTTTCTCTACGAGATCGACCATTACGGAATGATCCTGAACGCCAATCGCACCTATTACCTGACGCGCTCGCAGCCGCCATTCCTGACGGCGATGATTCTCGGCCTCTTCGTGCGGACGGGTGATCGCGACTGGCTGCGCGGCACGCTGCCGGCGATCGAGAAGTATTACCGCTACTGGACCAGCCCGCCGCACGAGATTGAAGGGTATGGTCTGTCGCGCTACCACGGCCTCGGAGAGGGGCCGGCGCCGGAGGTCGTCGGCGGCGAGACCGACAGCGCGGGGCTGACGCACTACGACAGGGTGAAGCTGGAGTACCGGGTCGATCCACCGACACGATACGACCTCTCCCTCTATTACGACGCCGCCGGGGATCGCCTGACCCCACTCTTCTACGTCGGCGATCGTTCCATGCGGGAATCGGGGTTCGACCCGTCGGACCGGTTCGGACCGTTCAGCGTGGACATCATTCATTACGCTCCAGTCGGCCTCAACTCGCTTCTCTATCGCATGGAGATTGAGACCGCGGACATTCTCGAGATCCTCGGCGACGTAGAGGGCGCCGGCACATGGAGAGATCGGGCTGGCGCAAGACGAACCCGGATCAACAAGCTCCTCTGGGATGAATCGGAGGGGCTCTACATGGATTATCACTTCCGGGACCGGCGGCTCGGCGACTATCCGTTCGCGACGACGTTCTATCCGTTATGGGTGGGGATCGCGACCGAAGAGCAAGCCCGTCGCGTGGTGGCCAATCTGCATCGGTTCGAAGCGCGCTGCGGACTGCTGACCAGCACGACCCGGAGCGGCAGCCAGTGGGACGCGCCATACGGCTGGGCGCCGCTGCAACTGATCGCGACCGAGGGGCTCAGGCGATACGGCTATCGTGACGAGGCGGAACGCCTCGCCGCCGCGTTCATCGGCCTGGTGACGAAGGAGTTCGAAGAGCACGGCTCAATATTCGAGAAGTACGACGTTGAGAGATGCGAATCGGACATCGCCGCCGGCATCCGGTTCGGGTACTCCAGTAACGAGATCGGCTTCGGCTGGACCAACGGCGTCTTTCTGGAGCTGCTGTCCGGACTGTAGTATCCTCCCGTGCGTCCCCGGTTTTTCCCGATCACGATCTCGACCGGAGAAGAGGATCATCTATGTCTGACGTGAACCCGATCGTCGCACCGGGCGACTTCCACGCCAGCAGGAAGAGCGTCTATCTCAACACCGCCTCCGTCTGCCTCATGTACAGCGGCGCGGAGCGGGCAGTAGTCGAGTGGACGCATGACCTCGCGGAGAACGGAACGATCCATTTCGACGAGGTGGCCGAGGAGCGGGCGTTCGAGACGCTGCACGCATCGGCCGCGCGACTGTTCAACTGCCGCCCCGAGGAGATCGCGGTCGGATCGAGCGCGACCGAACTGCTGGCTTCCCTCGCCTGGGCCGTCGCGCCGGCCGCCGGCAGCAACATCGTCAGCACCGGTCTCGATTTTCCCAGCACGGTCTACCCGTGGGCGCGGGTCGCGCGCCACACGAGTGCCGAGGTCAGGCTCGGCGACGCGGAGGGCGATCATCCGGGGGCCGACGATCTGATCGGTCTGATCGATCGCAAGACCGCCGTCGTCTGCGTCTCCGACGTGATTTACAGCACCGGCCGGCGAATCGACGTGGCGCGGCTCGCCGAAGCCGCGCACCGAAACGGAGCGCTGCTTGTCGTCGACGCGACGCAGTCGGCCGGCGGGATCCCGATCGATGTCGGTGCGCTCGGGGCCGACGCCGTGATCACCGCCTCCTACAAATGGCTGTGCGGGCCTTTCGGCGTGGCCCTGATGTATCTCGCTCCCCATCTTCACCAGCGGTTCGAGCCGGGGCTCGTCGGATTCCGTTCCCACGAGCGAATGTGGGATTTGCGCGCGGATCGACTGAAGCTCCCCCCGAACGCCCATCGTTTCGAGTTCAGCACCATGGCCTACGGGTGCGCGCCGGGACTCGCCAGCTCGATCGATTACCTGCTGAGGCTGGACGTGGGACGGATCTTCGCCAGGAACAAGAAGCTCGCCGATCTCCTGATCGAGGGGTTGCGCGCACGGAACGCCGAAATCGTGTCGCCCACGGACGACGGCACGCGCTCCTCGATTGTCGCCGCCCGGTTCGCCGACAAGGACGTACGCGCCCTGGCAGGATGCCTCAACGAAGCCAGGATCGTCGTGTCGGCGCGCAGGAACGTCCTGAGATTTTCACCGCATCTTTACAACGACGCGGATGACATCCGGCAGGCGCTCACGGCGATCGATCGCTGCCTGACCTGATCACATCAGCACGACCCCATTCTCAAGAGCTCGAGAGGGCCGGCGCGCCGACCGAGGTCGCGACGAGCGAGTAGTGGCAGAAGGAATGGGAAGAGCGCTCCGAGTAGCGATGGGCTAGCTCTTCCGTTCCAGTCGCCTGATGAGCGTCCGCGCGATCGCCGTCCAGTCGTGACGCTCGATGGCAGGGCGGCGCAGAGCCGTCGCATGCCGGCGTCCGAGTCGGAGGACCCCCGAGACATTCGTCACGATGTCCGCGATGGTGTGTCGCGGATCACTGCGGATCTTCATCAGGCTGATCGCCCTGCGGGGAATCCGCCCCGCCAGCGCATCGATGCTCGCCGCCGTACCGCCCAGATCGGTGCCGAGCGGGAAGACACCCGCAGCCATCGCCTCGAGAAAGACGAGTGGCCCCGCTTCCGGGACGACCGACGGGAAGAGGGCCACGTCGCAGCAGGGGAGCAGGTACTTCAGCTCGCGGTGCGTGAGGTATCCGGTGAAGATCACCCGTCGGCTGACCTTCGACTCGCGTGCGGCGCGCAGGTAGGGTTCCAGTTTCCCCAGACGCGCCAGACGCTCGAAATAGCGCTGCTCGTGCACCAGAGGCTCCGATCCCGGTGCGTCCTCCCCGGCCGCGATCCCCTCGACCCGCGCCCGAACCCCCTCCTCCAGGGC
>JAZGDH010000422.1:0-2370 GCA_036477555.1 Acidobacteriota bacterium | reverse complement strand
GCGTCGATGCAGGCGTCGAGGGAGGCCGGCACACCGTGCAGCCTCGGACTGGCGAGGCCCTCCAGGTGATGCATGAAGGTGTCGCGGCCGAGAACGCAGGCGTTCTTGACTTGCTTGATGCGGCCGTTCTCGTGGTGCACCTCGAGGTCGTCGCAGGTGACCCCGCAGAACGGACAGGTCACCCCCTTCGTGATCTGTCTCTCCGTCGACCCCTTAGCGGCTTCCATCTTTCTCCACCTCGATCTCGAACCCTTTCGAATCGGGCATTCCGGTTCCCTGCGTGTCGGGGCCGACCAGCCTGTTGACGAACCCGCCATAAGGGATGAAACCGAGCCCCTCGGGGATCGTCCCCGTCACACAATGCACGACGGCGGAACCGTGCGCGTTCCAGATCCGGACCCGGTCCCCGTCCGCGAGGGACAACGCCCCCATGTCGGCCGGGTTCAATTCGAGCCTGCTGATCTCGTCGACGTAGGTTTCAGCATCCTTGCCGAGATGGATCGTGCGTCCCTGGCGGGTCGAGCGTCCGGTGATCAGGATGAGCTTACGCCCCACGATGCTGCCTCATTTCGTTATGTGGACCGACCGCGGGAGACCAGCGAGCGTGGAACTTTACGGCTGCTGGGACTCGATCCCGAAGCGGCGACGCATCGCCTCGGGTACGCGACCATCCGGAGTGAATCCCCGGCTGTGATTATACGCCGCAATCATCCCGGCGAGGCGATCCGCGCTCAGCGTCGCACCCGCCGAAACACCGTCCCGCAGTCGTTCCGTCAGGAAGCGCTCCGGCAGCGTGTCCTCGGCCGGCGTCCATCCCTCCCGTTCGTTGAACCACTTACGGGTCGCGACGATTCGGCGGGCCGTTTCGTGCAGCTCGGCGGCGGTGACGTCCCATCCGGTGACGGCGCGCAGGAGGGGCGCTGCCTCCTCGAACAGGTCGCGGAAGATGCCGCGCAGAAATTTGCAGAGGATGAGGGAGTCCATCAGCGCCGATCGGTCCTCGGTCTCGACGGCGGCGCGCGCCGTCTCCGCATCGCCTGCCCGGCGGTGACCCTTCTCGGTGAAATCGAATTCGTACGCGCTCGAGCGGTTGTGATCGGCGCCCCGCGTGCCGACCGCAAACCCGAGCGCCATCGCCTGCAGCGCGCGCGGCTCGTACCCGGGGATCTCCATTCCCTTGACGTGCGGAGCGAAGCGCCCCGCCCCGCCCCCGATCGCGGCCGCGGCCCGGAGGCTCCCCTCCGCCAGCAGGTTTCCGATCCCCTCCCTGCCGGCGATGAGCCGCAGCAGGGTGTGGACACTCTTCGCATCGCCGAACCGGAGAGTGGGGGTGACAGCGACGCCGTCCACGGGCCGGCGCGCCGCGGACGGAGGTGGGGAAAGCGGAGCGGGGTATCGCTCCGGATCGAGAAGGCCGCGCTCAGCGCACTCGAAGGCGAAGGCGATGGTCCCCCCGGCCGAGATCGTGTCGAGCCCCAGTTCGTCGCACAGCGCCGCCGCTTCCAGCACGTCATCGGGATCCGAAAGTCCACACATCGGCCCGAGAGCAAAGAGCGATTCGTACTCGACTCGCACGCTCGCCCCCTTCTCCACCGTACCGACCGCTGTTTCACCCTTCGCTCCCGCGCCCGAGCGCCGTATGCCGTAGACGTGTTCACACCCGATGGTGCAGGCGGCGCACGACGAGCGGGTCTTTTCCCGCGCGACGCCGAGGGACTCCGGAGAGAGAGAGGCCGCCCCCTCGAACGTGTTGTCGCGGAAGTTGCGGGTCGGCAGGACGGCCAGCCGGTTGAAGACCAGCATGTTCGCCGCCGTTCCCAGCTCGCGATATTTCTCCGTGGCCGGACCGAACGAGCGCGCCGATAGATCGCGGGCCGCCGCGTACACCGACTGCGGGTCGGCGAGCGGCACGAACCGTCCGCCCCGCACCGCGATCGCCTTCAGGCGCTTCGAACCCATGACGGCGCCGATCCCTCCGCGACCGGCATGGCGCCCGTCGTTCGAGAGGGTGGCGTAGCGGACCAGGTTCTCTCCCGCTGGACCTATGGCGGCGGTATGAAAAACGCCCTCCCCGCCAGCCTCCGATCCGAGCTTCTCCTTCAGCCGCCCCTCGGCCGCCGCCGCCGACAGCCCCCACAGATCGGGCGCCGCCTCCAGACGGACTAACGGAAGGTCTGCACCTTCCGTTCCCCGGCCCCCGTCGATGACGAGAACCGTCGGTTCCTCCCGGGCTCCGACGATCACGAGGGCGTCGAAGCCGGCCCGTTTTGCGGCGATGGCGAAGTGGGAGGAAGAGAGCGCATCGTTGATCCGGTTCGTCAGTGGCGACTTGGCGACCACCGCAAATTTCGCCGATGTCGTCAGGGGGGT
>JAZGDH010000421.1:0-2692 GCA_036477555.1 Acidobacteriota bacterium | reverse complement strand
CGAGCCGGACTCGGGATCCGGAGCAGTTTCGCGTCGTGCTCCATAACGACGATTACACGACGATGGAATTCGTCATCCAGGTTCTGGAATCTGTCTTTCACAAGGGGCCGGCGGAGGCCTACAGGATCATGATGAAGGTCCACACCGATGGGATCGGGATTGCAGGCATCTACCCCCACGAGGTGGCGGAGACCAAGGTCGACAATGTGCACGAGGCTGCGCGATCGCAGGGCTACCCGCTGCGGGCCAGTGTCGAGGAGGCCTGATCGGGGGGTGCGTCCGCAATCGTCGAGGACGGGGGAGGATTTCCGAAAATGACTTTCAGCCCGACGGTGGAACGGGTTCTGGCGATCGCCTATCGCGAGGCGGCTTCGCGACGGCACACGCACCTGACTCTCGAGCATCTTCTCTATGTTCTATCGCATGATCCCGACGGCGAGAAGATTCTTCTGGCGTGCGGCGCCGACCTGCCGGTCCTCACGGCCGCGATGGCCGATTTCCTGGATCGATCGATCGAGGTGTTCCCAGCCTCGGTCGAGAGGGAACCGGAGCAGACGACGGCGTTCCGCCGCGTCCTGCAGACGGCCGTGCTGCACGTGCAGAGCGCCGGTCGCAACGAGGTGCGCGAAGGGGATCTGTTCGCGGCGATCCTGCAACAGCCGAAGACGCACGCCGCACGCCTGCTGGCCGATCAGGGCGTCACCCGGCTCGACATCCTGAATTACATTTCGCACGGGATCAGCAAGATTCCGATGGCGCCGTCGAGCGGTACGGGCGACGCCGAGGCCGGGGAGAGCGCCCGTGCGGGCACGGGGGATGAAGGGGCGGCGCGCGCCCGCGATCCGCTCAGCGCCTACACGATGAACCTGACGGAGCAGGCGCGAGAGGGGATTCTCGATCCCCTGATCGGGCGGGTCGTGGAACTGAGCAGGACGATGGAGATCCTCGTGCGCCGCAGGAAAAACAACCCGATCTTCGTCGGCGATGCGGGCGTGGGCAAGACGGCTCTCGCCGAGGGTCTGGCGTTGCGGCTGCTCGGCACGGACGAGCCGGTTCCCGGGCCGTTGAAGGATGCGGAGGTCTATTCGCTCGATACGGCGGCTCTGCTCGCCGGCACCCGCTACCGCGGCGATTTCGAGGAGAGGTTGAAGGCCGTACTGGCAGCCCTGATGCGTCGCCCCAACCCGATTCTGTTCATCGATGAGATTCATTCGGCCGTCGGCGCCGGATCGACTTCGGGAGGAACGCTCGATCTGGCGACCCTGATCAAGCCGGTCCTCGCCTCGTCCCAGCTGCGTGTCGTCGGGTCGACGACGTTCGAGGAATACAAACAGATCGAGCGCGATCGCGCGCTGACACGGCGCCTGCAGAAGGTGGTCGTCGACGAACCTTCGGTCGAGGACACGATCCAGATCCTCAAAGGTCTGAAATCGCGTTACCAGGATCACCACGAGATCTCCTACACCGACGCGGCCCTGGAGGCGGCGGTCCGGCTGGCGAAGAGGCATCTGCGTGAGAATCGCCTGCCGGACAGCGCGATCGATCTGCTGGATGAAGCAGGAGCGTCGCTTCGCCTGCGGCGGGCGGCGGCCGAAGCGGCCCGCGAGGGCGACACCGCCTCCGCCGGCGATCGCGCAGAGGCGCGGCCCCGGGCCGGCTCGGGGCGGTCCGCGTCGCGCGGGCGCCTGCGGCGCGACACGAAGGAGATCACGAGCAGCGTTCAGGTCATTGTGGACGTCGCCGACATCGAGCGCATCGTTGCCCGCATGGCGCGCATTCCCGAGAACCAGGCGAGCGCTACGGATCGCGAGCGGTTGCGCAACCTCGAGGAGTCGCTAGGCCGGGTCGTGTTCGGCCAGGAGGAGCCGGTGCGCCTGGTCACCAGGGCGATCAAACGATCGCGCGCGGGGCTGGGCCAGCCGGAGCGACCGGCAGGGTGTTTCCTGTTCACGGGCCCGACCGGAGTCGGCAAGACGGAGCTCGCCCGGCAGCTGGCGCTGCACCTCGGCAACGAGTTCATCCGCTTCGACATGAGCGAGTACATCGAGAAGCACGCCATCGCCCGCCTGATCGGCGCGCCGCCCGGATACGTGGGGTACGACCAGGGCGGTCTGCTCGTCGACGCGGTGCGCAAGAACCCGTACAACGTGGTCCTCCTCGACGAGATGGAGAAAGCCCATCCAGACATCTTCAACATCCTGCTTCAAGTCATGGATCACGCGACACTGACCGACAACAACGGACGCAAGGCCGATTTCTCTCAATCGGTCCTGATCATGACCTCGAACGCCGGCTCCCGCGAAATGAGCGAGGGCTCGATCGGCTTCTCGTCCGAGAAGGACGGCGCCGGTGATGATGCGCGTGAGAGGGCCACGAAGAGTAGTGGCCGCAAGGCGATTGAACGGCTGTTCAGCCCGGAATTCCGCAATCGCCTCGACGCCATCGTCTCCTTCAGACCGCTGACGATGGAGGTCATGGAATCGATCGTCGAGAAGTTCGTCCTGCAGCTCGAGTCGCAGCTCGCCGAGCGCCGTGTCGCCATCATCCTCGATCCGGAGGCGCGCGCCTGGCTGGCGCGTGAAGGGTACGATCCGGTTTACGGCGCCCGGCCGCTGGCCCGGGTGATCCAGACGCACGTGCGCGATCCGCTGACCGAAGAGATCCTGTTCGGTAATCTGGAGCGCGGCGGCAC